>NZ_RZTO01000049.1:0-14654 GCF_003997225.1 Mesorhizobium sp. M2C.T.Ca.TU.002.02.1.1 | reverse complement strand
ACATCGGCGCGACCAGCCAGGGCTTCGCGCTGGCGCCGCGCCAGGCACGCGAGGTGCTGGTGCTGGCGCGGCCGATCGAGGAGCGGCACGCGGCGGTGCTGGCTTTCCTTGCCGATGGTGAATCCTGGGCGAGTTCGGCGTTGGCGCTGGCGCTTGGCACCGGCCAACGCAGTGTGCAACGGGCGCTGGAGCAGCTTGGCGAGGCCGGCAAGGTGCAGTTTTTCGGTCACGGCCGGGCGCGCCGCTGGATGATGCCGCCGGTGACTGGATTCCCGACTGTGTTGTTACTCCCGGGTCCGCTGCCGACCGACTAGTCTGCGGCCATTGTTCGAATGGAGATCGAAAATGAAACGAGCCGCTGCCGAGATCCTGCGTGAATACGGACCGTTCCCCGGCGTCGAGCGCGTCAACGGCGTCACCTATGACGGCAAGAATGTCTGGTTCGCCAGTGGCGACAAGCTGAACGCGCTCGATCCGGACAGCGGCATGATCGTGCGTACGATCGATGTCGCCTCGCATGCCGGGACTGCCTTCGACGGCGAGTATCTCTACCAGATCGCCGAGGATCGCATCCACAAGGTCGACCCCAAGATCGGCAAGGTCGTCGCCACCATTCCCGCCCCCGGCAATGGCGGCGATTCAGGCATGGCCTGGGCCGAGGGTTCGCTCTGGGTCGGCGAATACCGGGCACACAAGATCCATCAGATCGATCCCGAGACGGGCAAGGTGATCCGCACGATCGAATCGAAGCGCGTCGTCACCGGCGTCACCTGGGTCGATGGCGAGCTCTGGCACGCCACCTGGGAAGGCGAGGAGGGCGATCTGGTGCGCGTCGATCCCGACACGGGCGACGTGCTGCAGGAACTGGCGATGCCCTCCGGCGTGTCGGGGCTGGAATCCGACGGCGGCGGCTGCTTCTTCTGCGGTGGCGGGAGCAGCGGCAAGATCAAGGCCGCACGGCGTCCGGGACAGGGCGATAAGTAACGGCAGAAAGGGCGGCCCAGTCAGGCCGCCTCGCGCGCCGGTCGCGTGATAGGCTTGGAAGCCTTGGCGGCGTTCGGCCCGTCGACATGCGCCCAGGCCGGCCGCTCGAACAGGAAGGTGCCGAAGCCGATGCGCTTTACGATGAAATAGAGCACCACCGGACTGATGACCGAGACGAACAGCACGGCGAGGCTCAGCATGCCGGTGTCGGTCAGCAGGCCGCTTGCCAGCATGACACCCCGGAAGATCGACATCGGTATGGTGAAGGCGACATACACGACCAGCGAATGCTCGCCGAGCCAGCGCAACCATTCCATCGAGGCGAATTTCGACAGGAAACCGCCGGCAACGCAAAGCGCCACCGCGCCGGCGACAGCGAGCGTGAGATGCAGCGGCGGCCATGCCGCCAAGCCCATCTGCATGCCGACCGGCTGCATGGCGTATCCCGGCGAATAGACGAGCAGGCCGTTGATGACGGCCCACACGAGCAGGCCCGCAACGGCGACCGCCGGACGAGCCTGCGTCCATTCGACCAGCCGGAAGATCAGCGGCGCCAGCACGAAGCCGAGATAGAAGAACACGAAATAGGCCGCGAACTGCTCGAGCGCGTAGCTGTCCGGCTTCGGCGCCCACATCTGCAGCGCGGCGGCAGCCAGGATGACGATCCAATGCGGTACTTTGAATTCGCGCAGCACGCGGATGACGACCCCGAAAACCGCCAGCATGTAGATGAACCACAACACGCCGTAGGGCTGGACGACGGCCATCGCGAGATCGTGCAGCATGCCGGCGGGGTCGCGGCTGAAGATGCCGATCTTCAGTCCGATCGAGATGATAGCCCAAAGCACGTAGAAATAGAGATAGTGGACGACGCGCCGGTCGACATAGCGCCGCCACGGCCGGTCGATCACCTGCGACAGGAACAGGCCCGAGATCAGGAAGAATTCCGGCATGCGGAACGGCGTGGCGAAGCCGATGACATAGTGCAGGAAGCCGACGCCGCCGGTGTATTCGCCGGTGTTGTAAGCCGAATACATCATCACCACCAGGATGATGGAAAGGCCCTTTGCCGTGTCCACCCACGGCATGCGGTTCGGGTTGCTCATGCTCGATCTCGAGGAATTTCAACTGCCGCGATTGTAGCGGACCAGCGGATGCCTCGCAGCAACAAGCTTACGATATCGTAAACGGAAACCTTGTTCGGGGCCGGTGTTAACCATCGCCCGCCTCTGAAACCGGTGCGGCGGCATGCGCCTCGCGCATCGTTATGGCGACGATCGCACCCGACAGGAAGGTCAGCGCCGCGATCGCCCCGATCGCCGCGACGAAGCCGAAGAAGTCGGCGATCAGGCCGGCCGACAGCGCGCCGATCGCGTAGCCGAGGTCGCGCCAGAAGCGATAGACGCTGAGCGAGCGCGCCCGCCAGGAAGGGTGCGAGGCGTCCGACACCGCGGCGATCAGGCTCGGATAGACCATCGCCGTGCCGAGGCCGAGCAAAAGGCTGGCCAGCAGCCACCAGCCGAATTCGCGGGTCATGGCGGTCAAGAGAAGCCCCGCCGCCTGCACCCACATGCCGGCGACGATCAATCCCTTGCGGCCCCATCGGTCGCTCAACGGTCCGGTGGCGACCTGAAGGATGCCCCACGCCGCCGGATAGACCGCCTTGAGGATGCCGATGCGCTCGACGCCCAGCCCGTTGGCGACGAAGAAAAGCGGAAACAGTCCCCAACTCATGCCATCGTTCAAATTGTTCACCAGGCCGGCCTGCGAGGCCGCGAACAGGTTGCGGTCGCCGAACGAGGTCAACGTGAAGATCTCGCGGAAGCTGAGCGGCGAGGCTTGTTTTGGATGGTTGGCCAGCTCCAGCCGCACATGCTCGCGCGTATCGCGCACGAGCAGGATCGATAGCGCCGCGCCCAGGATCGCATAGCCGACGCCGAGATAGATCGGCACCGGGCGCAGCCCGTAGCGGCTTGCCAGATAGCCGGTGAGGAAGGCGGTGACGCCGACGGCGAGATAGCCGGCGAACTCGTTGAGGCCGACAGCGAGCCCGCGCGATTTCGGCCCGACCAGATCGACCTTCATGATCACCGTCATCGACCAGGCAAACCCCTGGTTGATGCCGAGCAGCGCGTTGGCGGCGACGATCCAGCCCCAGCTCGGTGCTGAGATGATGATGAACGGCACCGGCAGGCCGAACAGCCAGCCGAGGATCAGCACGTGCTTGCGGCCCCATGTGTCGGCGAGCTGGCCGGAGACGAGATTGGCGCAGGCCTTGACCACGCCGAAGCTGACGATGAAGGAGACGACCAGCGTGGTCGAAGCGACGCCGAACTCCTCCGCGCCGATCAGCGGCACGACGGTCCGTTCGATGCCGACCATGCCGCCGACGAAGGCGTTGATCAGCACCAGAAGCGAAAACTGCTTCCAGTTGGCCTTGAGGCCGAGCGCGACGGCGGACGCCGCTGCGCTCAAGACTTTGCCCCGGCGTTCGCGGCCCGGTTCCGGGCGGCGTCCGGCGGCGGGGGAGGGATGTCGGCGGTCATGGCGGCGACGAACTCGCTCTCGTCCTCGATGCGGAACGCCTTGTTGAAGCGGCGCTCGAAGCCGATGGTCGATGTCGGCTTGCCGCTCAGCGAGCGGCCGCAGACCGAGCCTGAATAGGCGCCCGGCAGCACCTCGATATGGCCGGGCAGTTCCTTCAGGCGGCGCACGCTGGCGAATAGTGCGCGAGCCCCATCCTCGGCGCTTGAAGCAAGCTCGGTGCGGCCAAGGTCGCCGACCATCAGCGTGTGACCGGTGAGCACGAACCAGGGCTCTAGCGACCGCGTGCGATCGGTGACCAGAAGGCTCAGATGCTCCGGCGTGTGGCCCGGCGTGTGCAGGACGGTCGCCGTGACATTGCCGAGCTCCAGTACCTCGCCGTCCTTCACGCGCCGGAACGGAAAGTTCGTTTCGGCGCCCTCGAACAGCACGTATTCGGCCCCGGTTGCCTCCGCGAGCTTCCGTCCGGCCGAGATGTGGTCGGCATGGATATGCGTGTCGACGACATAGAGGATGCGCATGCCGGTTGCGCGCGCCGTCTCGACATAGGGCGCGATGTCGCCGACCGGATCGACGATCGCCGCTGAAGCCTTGCCGCCGCAGCCGAACAGATAGGAGGCTGCGACAGGATCGGTGTGCAGGAACTGCCTGAGAATCATCGCTTTTCCTCCGAACGGGCGGCTGCGCCCAGCGAGCCGCGCGGCTTGACAGCCAAGGCCTAAACCGTCATTCAATTACTCTATTGAATGACGGTGCTTTACTGGAAGAGCGATGTCAATCCGCAATCCGAAACAGGCGCTCTACGAGCAGTTCGCGATCGTCGCCAAGGCGCTCGGCCATCCGCTGCGCCTGGAGATGATCGAGCATCTGGCGCAGGGCGCGCGCAGTGTCGAGGCGCTCGCGGCGAAGCTCGGCCAGCCGGTCGCCAACATCTCGCAGCACCTGCAGGCGCTGCGCCGCGCCGGCATCGTCTCGGCCGAGCGCGACGGCAAGTTCGTGCATTATTCGCTCGCCGATGCGAGCGTGCTGTCGGCCTTCGCCGCTGTGCGCGGCGTTGCTGAACGACGCCTTGCCGAGGTCGATCGCATCGTGCGCGGCTATTTCGACGCGCGTGACGACATGCGCCCGGTCACGCGCGATGAGCTGCAGGCGCTGATGCGCGATGGGTTGGTGACGCTGATCGACGTCCGCCCGACGGACGAGTTCGCGCTCGGCCATGTGCCCGGCGCGATCAATGTTCCGCTGAGCGAAATCAAGGCGTGGTCCAGCAGGGCCGGCGCGAGCAGGGAAATCGTCGCCTATTGCCGCGGCCCCTGGTGCGTGATGTCCTTCGAGGCTGTTGCCGCGCTGCGCTCTCTGGGGCATTCCGCGCGCCGCCTCGAGGACGGTATGCCGGAATGGAGAGCCGCGGGCCTGCCGGTCGAAGTGGCTGCCTGACTACGCGCTATGATGCCGAGCGCCAGCAGCGAACTGCTTCCAGTTGGCCTTGAGGCCGAGCGCCACGGCGGTGGCGTTCACGCGGGAAAACCGGCTTTTCTGAAGCCTGACGTGAAAAGCTCGTGAGCGACCGGGTCGGCGAACGGCAGACCCGAGATCAGCCGAACAGTTACGTCGTGTTTCCTCGTCAGCGCTTCCTCGACTTCAGCACGCGCCTTCTCCATCTCGCCCATATGCGCGTAAGTCGCCGCGAGGAAGGCATGAGTGAAGAAGTGGTCCCCGGCCTTCTGATACGAGCCGACGGCTTCCGAGTACCTTCCAAGCAGGAAGAGCGAGCTGCCCTTCACCTCCCAGAACCATATCGGAGGTAACGGGTCGCGCAGCAGCGCGCTTTCCAGCACGTTGAGCGCCGTCTCGGCCCGTCCGCCATAATTGAGCCAGCTTGCGTAATCTCCTGCGATGTTGACGTCCAGCGGGTTCAGCGAGCGTGCTCGCTCGAAATGCATTCCGGCATCGCTATGCTGACGCATATGCGTAAGCACCAGCCCCATGCTCTGGTGACAGACGCCGTCGCTCCTATCGAGAGCGAGCGCTGCTCGTGCCGAGTCCCAGGCCTTCTGCAGCGTGCGGGGATCGTTGTCGTACCAAAACCTGCCAACGAGGGCCTGTGCGAGGAAGGCATGGCCCTGAGCGAATGTCGAATCGAGCTCGACACACCGAACGAACAGGGGCTCGGACTTGTCCAGTTCATAGCGATGGAAATGCGCGCGCCCCTGCAGGTAAAAGTCATATGCATCCCAATCGGCGGGAGGCTTGCGCTTGGAGCGGCTTGCCGAGTCGGCCTCCGTTTGGCCTTCGACCATTGAGGCGATGAGCGCGGCAACTTCGTCTTGCAAGGCGAAGATGTCGTTGAGGGCCCGGTCGTACCGTTGGGCCCACAGGTGGGTGCCGGTGGCGGCGTCAATCAATTGTGTGGTGATGCGAATGCGATCGCCGAGCTTTCGTATGCTGCCTTCGACGAGGTAGCGGACTCCGAGCTTGCGATGAACTTCGGAGATGTCCAATGCCGGATGGCGAAACTGAAAAGATGAGTTGCGCGCGATGACGAGCAGGGAGCGAAACCTGGCCAGCTCCGTGATTATGTCCTCGGTTATGCCGTCGCTGAGATATTGCTGGTCCTGATCGCCGCCCAGATTGGCAAAAGGCAGCACTGCGATCGATGGCTTGCCGGACGGTGGTGCCGGTCTGGAGGGTGCGCTCGCCGCCGGCTCGACAGTCCCGGTGAAGCGGTAGCCGACGCGCGGCACGGTGGCGATCCACTCACCGCCGTTGTCAGCCGGACCGAGAGCCTTTCTTAGTGTCGCGATCTGGACGGTAAGGTTGCCTTCCTCAACGGCCGTGCCCGGCCAGGCCGCGTCCATCAGCTCGGCCTTGGTCAGGATCTCGCCGGGCCGTGCCGTAAGCGCGGCAAGCAACGTCAGTCCACGATGCCCGACAGCGATCGGGACCTCCTTGTTAAGGAGCGTCCCGGTGTCGGGGTCGAGCACGAACGGACCAAAAGCGATGCGAGTGCCTTGCATGTACGCATAGTAGACGCTTGGAAAGTTTTCGGAAAAGGGTTTGAGAACTGCAATGCCTCAGCCCAGGTTTTGTCCGGCGATGGCTGCGCTCGCTCGGGCATCTCGCGCGCCGCCTTGAGGACGGCATGCCGGAATGGAAAACCGCCGGCCTGCCGGTGGAGATGGCCGATCGAGAGTGACGTCAGCGCTCCGGCAATCCTGCCAGCTTCAAGGCCTCGGCCACCTGGTCCGCCCATTCCGGTGTGCTTCGAAGAATAGGGAGAGATCGGTATCGTTCGATCGTGAAGTCCGGCTGGGCGGCAAGCAGTTTTTGCGCGGCCCAGCGGGCTGTCTCGATGTCGCCGCTCATGGCCGACCATGCGGCGAGGTATCGATAGGACATGATGATGTCGGGATGGGCGGCGATCACCTCGCGAGCGATGGCTACGGCCTGGAAAAGGGAACCTGTCTTGGCCATGGCCGTTGCCATTCCCAGTCTCATGCTGAATGCGAATGGATCCATGGGGCTCAGCGCCATCGCCCGCTGGAACCGCTCCGGCGCGCGGGCAGCCTCGCCCGTGTAGGTCGCGATCCAGCCCTGGCGCGCCCATGCCCACGCATTGTTCGGATCGAGCGTGAGCGCCCTTTCGATGAAGTTGGCGGCGCGCTCCTGATCGCCGCACATGCTCAATGCCGAACCGGCGGCGGCCAAGGCGGTCGGATCATCGCCGATCGAACCCGCGGCTTCGACCGCCGCACGCGCCTTTTCCAGCTCGCTCTCGGGGTGCTCGGCCCACAGATACGAGGCGTTCGAGGCGTGGCACCACGCCAGGAGCGCATGCGCGCGGCCATAAGCCGAATCGATGGCGATTGCTTTCTTGAGCAGCTCTATCGCCTGATCATTGGTGTCCTTGCGGCGGCCCCAAATGTTCGGATAGGCGCGCATGACGAAATCATAGGCCCTCAGGTTGGTCGGCGGCTTGCGTCTCGCGAGCTCGATCTCAGCGCCGCGGATGGCCGGATGGATGGCGCCGGCCACCTGCGCCGCGATCCTGTCCTGGAAGTCGAAGACGTCCTCGGTCGCGCCCTCATAGCGCTCGGACCACAATTGTGTTCGCGTGTCGGCGTCGACCAGTTGCACGGAAATGCGCAGGCGATCGCCGCCGCGCCGAACTGTGCCCTCGACCACGTAACTGACGCCGAGTTCCCGTCCCACCTCGCGCACGTCGACGAAGCGTCCCTTGTAGGTAAAGGCGGATTGGCGCGCGATGACGAGGAAGTCCCGGACACGCGAGAGCGCGGCAGTGATCTCCTCGACGACGCCGTCGGCGAAATACTCGTCATCCGCCCCGCCGAGATTGTCGAAGGGCATCACCGCCACCGAAGGCTGGTCATGCGGCCTCGCCGGTGTGGCGACAGGCAAGGCCAGCTTCTCGACATCGAGCGTCGGCGCGGCCTTGCGATCTCCGCCCCGCGTTTGCAGTGACGCGGCCAGTGACTTGGTCTGTGCCTCGGGTTCCACGCCCAGATGTTTCTTCAGCAACGCGCGGCAGGTCTCGAACTGACGCAAGGCCGCGTTTTCGTGCCCCCGGGCGGCGTGGATACGTATCAATGCCCGATGCGCCGGCTCCGCGGTCAGGTCCGAGGCGAGCAGCCTTTCCGCGAGCAGTTCGCAGGCCGCTTCATCTGCGGTTCCGGCTTCAGGCAGCGCGAGGCTCAGGCGCTCCACCAGTTGCAGCGCCTTCTGTCGATACCTGGCCTGATGCGGGCTGAACCATTCATCCAGACCGTCGGGAATGGCTTCGCCAGCGAGCACGTCACCACGGTAGAGCTCGGCGGCGAAGGCGAGGTCCGCCGTGCCGCTTTCGGCTAGCTTGCGCTCGAAGAGCCAGATGTCGGCTTCATCCGGACCGGCCGTCAGAGCGACCGTTTCCTGATCTCCATCAATGGAAATGGCAGCATTGCCGGCTGCGGGAAACCAGCGCCTGATGTCGGCAAGGGCCTGGCGCAGGCTGTTTCGCGACTGCGCATCGCCTCGTCCCGGCCAAAATCCTTCGGAAAGCCGTTCGCGATGGTGGCCGCGGCGGCCCGCCAGCACCAGGGTGGCAAAAAGAAGCGCGGACTTGCGCGTCGCGAAGCGGACGGGCTGGTCGTCCGCCGAAGTCACTTCGAGACCGCCAAGCAGCCGGATGCGCACGACGCCTCTCCGAATTTCGAACGCGCCGTCACAATAGCATCTTCGCCGGTCGATTTAACGTCGATTTAACGGCGATCCGGCGGCTCTTCCTCGTCCGTTCACGCTTGGCTGAACAACCGCAAATCGCGCCCATGGCAAGCTCCGATCGCAATCTGGAACGGGAGAGTGAAATGGCACGCACGGAAGCTCACGCGGGGACGCGCGCATCGAAACACCGGCTGCTTGGGTTAGTGTCGAAAAGCGCGGCAACAGCAGTCGCAGCTTTCACCGCGTGGCGGCGGGGCGTTGCAGGACGCAGGGCGCTAAGGGACCTGACACCGGATCAGTTGAAGGACATCGGCTGCCCGCAGCCGCCCTCGCCAACCTTCGCCGTCAACGTCGGCCGGATGGTGGATCTGATGTCAATGAGATGACGTCGATGGCCCGGATAGCCGATGGCTCAGCGCAGCTTTCGACGCAGGTTCGGCTTGGGCGTGGGGATCGGCTTTGCGAGATGCGGGGGCTTTGGGTGGGTGTGCAGGCAGCATCGAACTCGAACGTGCCACGGCATCGTCAAGCTGGTATATTCCCGGACGCTTTCATTAACCGGGCGGAGGTTCGCCATGTCTCCACGCTTCTATTCGCTCCTGCTGGCGTTTCTCCTGACTGCACCCGGCGCCTTCTCCGAGACGCTGAAGCTTCCGGACAATCTGACCGGATTCAGTTCCCCATCCGGGGAGAACTTTCTTGTCGAGAGCACGGCGAAGGAGGCCTATTTCCCTCTCGCCAGCAACTTCCTCACGCAAAAGACGCAGGCCTATTGCGGCGTGGCAAGCATCGTCATGGTGCTGAACGCGCTCAATGTTCCTGCGCCTTCGGTGCCCGAATACGAACCTTACAAGACGTTCACGCAAGACAATGTCCTGAACGAGCGCACGGAGGCCATTCTTCCTCGCCAGGTTCTGGACAAGCAGGGAATGACGCTCGACCAGATCGGGGCCATTCTCTCCACGCAACCGATCAAGGCCGAGGTCCGGCATGCATCGGACGCCAGCCTCGAGCAGTTCCGCACCCAGGCCAGTTCCTTCCTCGCCAAACCCGGACATTTCGTCATCGTCAACTATCTGCGCAAGGCGATAGGCCAGGAGAAGGGCGGGCACATATCCCCGCTGGCCGCTTATGACGAGAAAGCGGACAGGTTCCTGATCCTCGATGTCGCCCGCTACAAATATCCGCCGGTGTGGGTGAAAACGATCGACCTGTTCGGAGCGATGAACACGGTCGACAGCGACAATGAGAACAAAACCCGCGGATATGTGCTGATATCGTCGCCCTTGGGAGAGTAGTTCAGCCAAACTTCCAGCGGAAGAACGCTCACAAGGAAATACTTGCGCAGGTCTGCGGGTATGTTCGCGACGTGGCGGTGGTCGTTCCCGCAATATGAAAAGCGTGCGAGCATGAAAGAAAGCGAGGGTGACGAGAACAAGGGAAGCGCTGCGCTAAAGCGTCTCCGGGAGGCGATCGACGAACAACGCGCCTATCTCGGAGCCTACGAACAACCTTCCGAGCCACTTGCCTACGAAACGCTGCGAGCCATCGATGATCTCTTCTGCCGAGATCTTATGGAGCCTGCGCGACCTATCCAAGCAGATGAGCGTCGGTTCCGGGCACTCTCGACATGGGGCGTAAACCACGCACTACGCAGGATTGTCCCGAAGGTCGCGGATCCGCGGCCGACCAGAGTGTTCCCTTCGCATGGTGTTATTCAGGCCCAGGCTGACGACTTTATCTTCAACTGTGCGGCGCTGGAGTTGGGAGGGCGGTTCGAGGGATGGCTTCGCGATGGCATCCTGACCGGAGAACTCCGTCGTTATCCGAATCCAGTGCGACCGGGGATGACAGATATCCTCGTACTAAAAAGTGCCCTCTCGTCAATTTCTGATGAGGAGATCGGCAGAGCGGGCCTTCGTTGGGCCAGCAACTTAACGATGGCGAAGGACCGTAGTTGGGAGCGTCGCCTCATACAGCGTCATAAGAAGATTGAACCTGAGTTACGGCAAAATGTCGAATTGACCGACGGTTGGCGGATGATCTATTCGTCCAGCCGAGAGATAGACGAATACTTCATGGAATGGGGTCGGCTCTATCTGAGGCGCATTTTCTCTCAAGATATGATTGGCCTAGACGATCTGCTAGGGGGACGCCCGTTCTCTCGATATGTCGAGGTGCTTACGACGCTATCCGGGCAATCTCAGAAACACATTGCGTTTGCTGCCATCCTCCTAGCCCGCCACCCTTCACTCCACATCCGTAACCTGCTGACAACACACGGCCCTCGCGAGACGTTCATCACTTCCCTCGCACAGTCCATGGATGCGGATCGCGGCGAGATAGAAGCTATCCTCGCCTCATTCATCCTCAGCGGCGACAACCTTGATGTACACACTGGTACGGGGGACACCGCTTGGGCACCCATGGTGCAGGCATCAAAGCACTCATTGCTCCTTCCAGTTTACGGGTTGGACATTAACCCATTTCTGTTCTTGCTCACCGATCTCCGAACTCGCTACGAGAAAGACTGGTTCCGGGTCGCGAACAACCGCGAGCGCCGTTGGATCGAAGAGATAAGAAGCTTGTTCAACGGACCCCGGTGGCAGACGCACGGCCGGAACCTGCGGTTGCGTGAAGCAGGAAAGGATCTGACAGACATAGACTTCGCCCTTTTTGACCGAAAGACTAACGAGCTGGCGCTGTTCCAGTTGAAGTGGCAGCACCCCGTGGGCATGGACAATCGTGGTCGGCGGAGTGCCGGCAAAAACCTCGTGGAAGCCAGCAACCGTTGGGTGGAAGCTGTGCTGTCTTGGCTTGACCGACACGGTGTCGACGAACTGATGCGGCGGTTGGAGTTCGAGGCTTCGTCGTCCCCTTCTATCCACCTCTTTGTGCTGGGCCGCTATCACGTTCACTTAACCGGATTCGACGCGCACGATCTAAGGGCTGTTTGGTCCGATTGGGCACACTTTCGGCGAACTCGCGTCGAAGGGCCAAGGCGCTCCATCTCTCAGACGAAGGCGGCGCTGCGGTCCACACTGGATCGGTCTCGTGCAAACAAAAAGGGAGAGAGCCTGATGTTGCCAGTGGGCAGCATCGCGCTGCTGCTCAACCCTACCTCAGAACCGGATCACGCTGCTGACTAGCTTGGTCTGATCTTCGCTCAATATCGCCCACGCGCCATGCCGGATTTTCCTTGAGTGCGATCACTCCTTGTAGGCCAGTCAGCAGCTGAGATGTCGCAAAACCTCGTAAATCTCAGTCCTTGGCGCGCTCGACGTAGGAACCGTCGGCGGTCATCACCACGATGCGCGTGCCGGCGGAGATGTGCGGCGGCACGGCGGTGCGCACGCCGTTGGAGAGCACAGCCGGCTTGTAGGAGGAAGAAGCCGTCTGGCCCTTGGTGACCGGCTCGGTCTCGACCACCTCGAAGGTGGCGCGCTGCGGCAGCACCAGCGAGATCGGCACGCCGTTGAACTGTGCGAGCTGGACGGCCATGCCTTCCTGCAGGTATGGCGCGAAGTCGCCGACCACGGCTTCCGAGGCCACGACCTGGTCGTAGCTTTCCGGGTTCATGAAGTGAAAACCTTCGCCGTCGGAATAAAGGAAGGTGTGCTCGCGCTCCTCGACATAGGCGCGCTCGACCATTTCGGTCGTGCGGTAGCGCTCCGACACCTTCACCCCGTCGCCGATGCGGCGCATGTCGAGCTGGGTCACCGGAGTGCCCTTGCCAGGGTGGATGTTTTCGGCAAAGAGGATGACATAGAGCTTGCCGTCCTTATCGACGACGTTGCCTTTGCGTAAGGAGCTGGCGATGACCTTGACCACGATATTCGATCCCGTTCGAGTTTTTCGGCCTGCAAGCGTCGATTTCCGCGAAGCGGCGACGGCGGCCATCGCGTGCGCCCTAGCGCATCTTGCGCCGAACCGCCAGCCTTCCCAGCGATTTTCCTGCCCATGACTGCCGCTTCGCCCTGGTGGACGCCTGATATCCATGCCGATCGCCGACCCCGGCTGATGGCGCGCAACGCCATTGCCGCCGCGCTTCGCGGCTGGTTCGCTGAGCGCGATTTTGTCGAGGTGACGACCTCTGCGCTGCAGGTCTCGCCGGGCAACGAGGCGCATCTCGCCGCCTTTGCCACCGAGGCGATCGGACCCGACACGTCGCGTCGGCCGCTCTATCTCCACACCTCGCCCGAATTCGCCTGCAAGAAGTTGCTTGCCGCCGGCGAGCAGCGCATCTTCAGCCTCGGCCCGGTCTGGCGCAACCGCGAGCGTGGGCCGCTGCACCATCCCGAGTTCACTATGCTCGAATGGTATCGCGTCGGCGAGAGCTATGAACGCCTGATGGCCGACTGCGCCGAGTTCCTGGCGCTGGCGGCTGAAAATACCGGCGCCAAAAGCTTCCGTTTCCGTGGCCGCGAGGCCGATCCCTTCGCCGAGCCTGAGTGGCTGAGCGTCGCGGAGGCTTTCACGCGCTATGCCGGCATCGACCTGCTCGCGACCGTTTCAGCCGACGGCAGCACCGACCGCGACGCGCTTCACGGAGCGCTGGTCCGCGCAGGACTGCGTACCGCGCCCGACGACAACTGGGCCGACCTGTTCAGCCGGGTGATGGTGGAAATGGTCGAGCCGCAACTGGGGCAGGGCCGGGCCACTATCCTTTACGGTTACCCGATCTCCGAGGCGGCGCTCGCCCGCCCGAGCGCCGAGGACCCGCGCGTCGCCGAGCGCTTCGAGCTCTATTGCTGCGGCGTCGAGCTCGCCAACGCGTTCGGCGAGCTGACCGATCCTGCCGAGCAGCGCCGCCGCTTTGCCGCCGAGATGGACGAGAAAGAGCGCGTCTATGGCGAGCGCTATCCGCTGGACGAGGATTTCCTCGCGGCTTTGGCCGTCATGCCCCAGGCAAGCGGCTCGGCGCTGGGCTTTGACCGGCTGGTGATGCTGGCGACGGGGGCAGCCAGGATCGATGATGTGATCTGGGCGCCGGTGGCCGAGTAGCGCTCCCTTCTTGCCGCTGCGGCAAAGCATCCGCCACGAACCGTGGCGATTGCCTTGAGATTGCCGCATCCGCCATTGCACAAGCGTCGGTGGAACAATAGATGGTGCGACAGCATCCATGTGGTGCCCATGGCATCCATGGGGCAGGGATGACCCTGCAGACGCCCTGACGGACTGCGTGAACAAACAGGAACAACCGCATGACCGATAAGCTCGACGCAGCGAAACTGACCGATCGCGTCGCGGCGCTCGTCGAGGCGGCCAAGCGCGCCGGCGCCGACGCGGCCGACGCGGTGGCGGTGCGCGGCCGCTCGGCGGGCGTGTCGGTGCGGTTGGGCAAGGTCGAGGGCACCGAATCGTCGGAGAGCGAGGACGTCTCGCTGCGCGTCTTCGTCGGCCAGCGTGTGGCGAGCGTCTCGGCGACCGCCGCTTCCGATCCGAAGGCGCTCGCCGAACGCGCGGTGGCGATGGCCAAGGTCTCGCCCGAGGATCCGTTCCAGGGCCTTGCCGACCCCGCGCTGCTTGCCCGCAATTTGCGCGATCTCGACCTTTTCGACCCGACAGAGGTGTCTGCAGACCAGCTGAAGGAGGCGGCCCTTGCCGCCGAAGCGGCTGCATTGGCGGTCAAGGGCGTCACCAATTCCTCGGGCAGCAGCGCCGGCGCCGGCCTGGGCGGCCTGGTTCTCGCCACATCGCACGGCTTTGTCGGCCAATATGTCGCCTCGCGCTTCTCGCGCTCGACCAGCGTCATCGCGGGTGAGGGAACCGCCATGGAGCGCGACTATGAATTCTCCTCGCGCCAGCATTTCGCCGATCTCGATACGCCGGAAGACATCGGCCGCAAGGCCGGAGAACGCGCGGTGCGTCGTCTCGGAGCCCGCAAGGCGGCGACCGGTCCGGTC
>NZ_RZTO01000499.1:0-4727 GCF_003997225.1 Mesorhizobium sp. M2C.T.Ca.TU.002.02.1.1 | reverse complement strand
AGGCCGGATCGCTGCGCGTCTTTTGCCTGTGCGCAATTCCGGACGGAAAATCGCTACGCCAGGGACGGCTCTCCGGAGACTTCAGCCTTCCGGCTTCTCGTCCATATGGAAAACAGCATCCAGGCGGCGAGGAACAGCGGGATCAGCACGGCGACGCAATATCCGCCCCAGGTGAAAAAATGCCCGACGAAAGGCCAGAGCCAGCACACCGCGAGCATCAATCGGGGTGGCCTTGACGTCATCGCGGCCAGCATGGCGACCGCCACCGCCAGACCGATCGTGTCGTAGGTATAGCCATAAGGCGTGGCAAGGATGGCAAGGACCGCGGTAAGCGCCACGCGTTCCTGATGCGAGACCTGGCGCCCAGGCCACCAGAGCCAGACCGCCACCGCGATGGAAACGACGGTCGCGACCGCCTGCACGCCATAGGCGGCGGCCAACCCCAAGCCGATTGCCCTCGCCGTGAAGAACACCGTTATCGCGTTGTATTGGTAGGGTTGCGGATAAGGAGCCTCCATGATCGCCGTCATCAACGGACGGGTTTCGGTCAGGAACAGCCGCCAGACATCGAAGCCAAAGAACAGGCCGGTGGCGACGGCGATCACGACGGCGGTCCCGATGGCGGCGAGAATGGCTCGCCAATTGCCGCTGGCGAGCAGGCAGAAAGGCACCAGAATGCCAAGATGCGGCTTGATCGTCAGCAGGCCGAACAAGATACCAGCCAGCACCGGACGCCTTGGCGCCACGGCGAGACCTCCGATCAACAGAGCCGTCGTCAGCGCGCCGTTCTGGCCGAACACCGAGTTCCAGATAACGGCGGGACTCAAGACAATCGCCAGTTCCAGGGCCGTTCCGAGCTTCAGCGGCCGTATCGCCAGCCACAGACACAGCACGGTCCCAACCGTCCAGATCAGATAAGCAGGCAGGATCGGCAAGGTCGCAAGCGGAACGCCGAGCAAGAGGATACTCGGCGGATAGCTCCATTCCTGATTTTGAAGGTCGGGCGAAAACATGGCGCGCAGCGCCGCGCGGTAGGCGTCCACATCGAAAAGGACGGCAACGTGGCCGTCAATAGCCATGCGCGACCCTGCCCAGAGGTTCGTGAAATCCCAGTAGGGAAGCCTGTGCGAAAGTTCGGAAAACCCTCTGCCGTCGAGGTTCCACAACATGCTCAGGTAGACCTCGGCCATCCAGATACCGATCATCGATACGACCGTGACCATGGCCACGTCCAAGAGGCTTCGGCTCCTGATCCAGTTCGGTTCCATGACGACCTCGGTTTCGCAACCGCGGTTGTAGCCGGGTGTCCTTAAGATCGCGTTGCGCCAAGGAGTGGTCAGCCGGGCACCGTCACCCGCCGCAGTGTCAGATTGATGCGGCCGCCATTCTTCAGGAGGGCCGACGTCGCGGGGTAGATGCGGTCGACGCCGTGGAAGGCGAGGCGCCCTTCGCCGCCGAGCACGACGACGTCGCCGCTCTTCAGCCTGAACGATTTCGTGCCGTCCTCCCGCCTGTTCTGGCCGACCCGGAACAGGCAGTCGTCGCCCAGCGAGACCGACACCACGGGCGCGGCGAAATCCTTTTCGTCACGATCCTGATGCAGGCCCATCTTGGCATCCGCCGCATAGAAGTTGACCAGGCATGCCTCGGGCGGATGCGGATAGGCCGAGACCTCGCGCCACACTTTCAGCAAGGCTTCCGGGATCGGCGGCCAGGGCTCGCCCGTCACCGGATGCGTGGGCTGGTAGCGATAGCCGCGCTCCTTGTCGGTCACCCAGCCAAGCGCGCCGCAATTGGTCATGCGCACGCTCATCTCCTTGCCGGTGCGCGGCATGGCCGGAACGTAGAGGGGTGCGGCCTGCACGACGCGCCTGATCTCCTCGACCAGCGCCTCCTGGGCGGGGCGCGCGAGGTAACCCGGCATATGGCGGACGCCTTTGGGCAAAACGAGCATGGGTCGATCCGGTTGACTGAGCCAAGCATGCCACCGGCAAAAGAAAACGGCGACCCGAAAGCCGCCGTTCCGTTCTCGATATCGTCTGGCCGGTCAGGCAAGGTCGGGGATGCGCAGCACCTGGCCCGGATAGATCTTGTCCGGATGCGTCAGCATCGGCTTGTTGGCCTCGAAGATGACGGTGTTCTTGGCACCTTGGCCCTTGCCGTAGCTCTTTTCGGCGATCTTCCAGAGGTTGTCGCCCTTCTGGACTGTGTAGAAGGTCGGTTCCTTGGCCGGCGCCGCCTGGCCGGCGCCAGGCGCGACCTTGAGCTCGTCGGCCTGCACCTTGGAGACGCCGAGCGTGTTGCCGACGGCGATCACCGCCTTTTCGAAGACCGACTGATCCTTGACCGTGCCTTTCAGGACCGCGGTGTCGCCCTGGACGGCGACCTCGACGCCGTCCGTGCCCAGCTTATGCGAATCGAGCTCCTTCTTCAACGTATCCGCGGTTGGCGACGCCTCGTCGTCGCCGCCGATGCCGAGCTTCTTGCCGACGCCTTTGACGAAATCGAAAATACCCATTGCTGGTCTCCTCGCTGTTGCAGCAATCGGAGCTTGCCATCTGCAACCCAGAATTGGAAGCAGCCGATTTCAACCGTGACTAATCATTGTCGACACGACCGCGCAGCTTTTTCACCGTCGAGCGGCCCGCCTTGCTCTTGAGGCGGCGCTCCACGGCGCCTTTGGACGGCTTGGTCTTCTTGCGCGGCGGCGGTGGCGGCTCGGCCGCCTTGGCGATCAACGCCGTTAGCCGCGCCCGCGCGTCGGCGCGGTTCTGCTCCTGGGTGCGGAAGCGGCCGGCCTCGATGACGATGACGCCGTCCTTGTTGGCGCGCTGGCCGGCAAGCTTGATGGCGCGCTCGCGCACACGCTGGGACAGGCCCGAAGCGTTCGCCGCGTCGAAGCGCAGCTGCACCGCGGTCGCCACCTTGTTGACGTTCTGGCCGCCCGGGCCGGAGGAACGGATGAAGTCCTCGTGCAGGTCGCCCGGGCGGATAACGGCTTCGCCGGTGATGATGATGTCGTCGTCGCTCGCCATGGAAGCACTCATGACGCGATGGCCACAAAAAGAAAAGGCCCGGTGTGAACCGGGCCCCGGAGGTAAGACGCTCGAGGCAGCGATTATTCGGCCGCCTCCTGCAGGCGCGGCGCCGCGCCCATGATGGTCGCGTCGACATGCGCCTCGAACTTCTCGAAATTGGTCGCGAACATACCGACCAGCCTCGCGGCCTGGCGGTCATAGGCAGCCTTGTCGGCCCAGGTCGAGCGCGGATCGAGAATGGCGCCGTCGACACCCGGGACGGCCACCGGCACCTCGAAGCCGAAATTGGCGTCGGTGCGGAACTCGGCCGACTTCAGCGAACCGTCGAGCGCGGCGCCGAGCAAGGCGCGCGTCACCTTGATCGGCATGCGGCGGCCGGTGCCGTAGGCGCCCCCGGTCCAGCCGGTGTTGACCAGCCAGCAGTCGACGCCGTGGCTGGCGATGAGCTCGCGCAGCAGATTGCCGTATTCGGACGGATGACGCGGCATGAACGGGGCGCCGAAGCAGGTCGAGAAGGTCGCCTCCGGCTCGGTGACGCCCTTTTCCGTGCCCGCGACCTTGGCGGTATAGCCCGACAGGAAGTGGTACATGGCCTGCGCCGGCGTCAGCCTGGCGATCGGGGGCATGACGCCAAAGGCGTCGGCGGTCAGCATGATGATGTTCCTCGGGTGACCGGCGCGGCCGGTCTTCGAGGCGTTGGGAATGAAGTCCAGCGGATAGGCGCAGCGCGTGTTCTCGGTGAGGCTGCCGTCGTTGAAGTCCGGAACGCGGCCGGCGTCGAGCACGACGTTCTCCAGCACCGTGCCGAAGCGCTGCGTGGTGGCGAAGATCTCAGGCTCCGCCTCGGCCGACAGCCGGATCGTCTTGGCGTAGCAGCCGCCCTCGAAATTGAAGATGCCGTGTGGACCCCAGCCATGCTCGTCGTCGCCGATCAGCGTGCGCGACGGATCGGCGGAAAGCGTTGTCTTGCCGGTGCCGGACAGGCCGAAGAACACCGCCGCGTCGCCGTCCGGCCCCTCATTGGCCGAACAGTGCATCGGCATCACGCCCTTTGCCGGCAGCAGATAGTTCAGCATGGTGAAGACCGACTTCTTCATCTCGCCGGCATAGGAGGTGCCGCCGATCAGCACGATCTTGCGGATCAGGTCGACCGCGATCACCGTTTCGGTGCGGGTGCCGTGGCGCGCCGGATCGGCGCGGAAGGACGGCAGGTCGATGATCGTCATCTGCGGCACGAAACGCTCGAGCTCCGCGGCTTCGGGACGGATCAGGAGATTGCGGATGAACAACGAATGCCAGGCGAATTCGGTGATGACCCGGGTCGGCAGCTTGAGGTCGGCGTCGGCGCCGCCAACCAGGTCCTGGACATAGAGATCCTTGTCCGCCGCATGGGCGCGGAAGTCGGAAAGCAGTGCCTCGAACTGGGCAGGCGAGATCGCCCTGTTGTTGTCCCACCAGACATGCGGCTCGGTCGCCTCGTCGCGCACGACGAATTTGTCCTTCGGCGAGCGGCCGGTGTGCTGGCCGGTCTCGGCGACCAGCGCGCCCTGCGCGGTCAATCTCGCCTCGCCGCGCCTGATCGCTTCCTCGTAGAGCACGGCCGCGCCGAAATTGTAGCGCACCATGCCCGTGGTCTTGAGGCCGATCGCGTCAATGGCGCAGTCGGGGTTGCGTTTGCCGGCTTCCGAC
>NZ_RZTO01000498.1:0-4728 GCF_003997225.1 Mesorhizobium sp. M2C.T.Ca.TU.002.02.1.1 | reverse complement strand
CTTCTACCTGCTCGAAAAGCTGCGCGACGGCGCGCCGAAGCCGGCCGCGATCATCGGCATGCCGGTCGGCTTCGTCGGTGCGGCCGAATCCAAGGACGCGCTGGCCGAGAATTCCTATGGCGCGCCCTACGCCATCGTGCGCGGCAGGCTGGGCGGCAGCGCCATGACCGCCGCCGCGCTTAATTCATTGGCGAGGCCCGGCCTGTGAACGCGATCGTGAAAGGCCGCTTGGTCGGCGTCGGCACCGGCCCCGGCGACCCCGAGCTTTTGACGTTGAAGGCGGCGCGGGCGCTGGCCGAGGCCGACGTCGTCGCCTATTTCGCCAAGCGTGGCAACAACAGCAATGCGCGCGCCATCGTCGAGGCGCGCTTCCGGCCAGAGATGGTCGAGCTGCCGCTGCTCTATCCGGTGACGACCGAGATCGACAAGGATCACGACGACTACCGCGCGCAGATCACCGATTTCTACGAGCAGTCGGCCGAGCAGGTCGCCGAGCATCTCGGCGCCGGCAGGATGGTGGCGGTGCTGTCGGAGGGCGATCCGCTTTTCTACGGCTCCTACATGCACCTGCATGTGCGCCTCTCGCACCGCTTCCCGACCGAGGTCATCCCGGGCATCACCGCCATGTCCGGCTGCTGGTCGCAGACCGGCGTGCCGATCGTCCAGGGCGACGATGTGCTGACAGTGTTGCCGGGCACGATGAGCGAGTTCGAGCTGACCCGTCGGCTGGCCGACACCGATGCAGCGGTGATCATGAAGGTCGGCCGCAACCTGCCGAAAATCCGCCGCGCGCTGGAAGCGACCGGTAAGCTGGCCAAGGCCGTCTATGTCGAGCGCGGCACCATGCCGGGTAGCGTCTCCATGCAGCTTGCCGACAGGCCGGACGACAAGGCGCCCTATTTCGCCATCGTGCTGGTCGCCGGCTGGTCGGCGCGCCCTGGAGCCAAGCCATGAGCGGCCGCCTTACCGTCATCGGTCTCGGCCCCGGCAACGCCGACCAGGTTACGCCGCAGGCTGCCAATGCCGTCGCCGAGGCTTCCTTCTTCTACGGTTACAAACCCTATCTCGACCGCCTCGAATTGCGGTCCGACCAGACCCGCATCGCTTCCGACAATCGCGAGGAGCTTGCGCGCTCCAACGAAGCGTTGGCCAAGGCGGCCGAGGGCCACAGCGTCGCGGTCGTTTCCGGCGGCGATCCCGGCGTCTTCGCCATGGCCGCGGCCGTTTGCGAGGCGATCGAGGCCGGTCCCGCCGAATGGCGTGCCATCGACCTTTCGGTCGTCCCGGGCGTCACCGCCATGCTTGCCGTCGCCGCCCGCATCGGCGCGCCGCTCGGCCACGATTTCTGCGCCATCTCGCTCTCCGACAATCTGAAGCCTTGGGAGCTGATCGAGCTGCGTCTGCTGGCGGCGGCCGGAGCCGGCTTCGTCATCGCGCTCTACAATCCGATCAGCAAGGCCCGCCCCTGGCAGCTTGGCCGCGCCTTCGAATGCCTGAAGGCGATCCTGCCCGGCACAACGCCGGTGATCTTCGGTCGCGCCGCCGGCCGGCCGGACGAGCGCATCGAGGTTTTCCTGCTGGCGGACGCCGATGCGGCAAAAGCCGACATGTCGACCTGCATCATCATCGGCTCGCCGGAGACCCGCATCATCAAGCGCGGCGAAAAACCCGAGTTGGTCTACACGCCGCGTTCGGCAACAGGGTCGAAAAGATGATCGACCTTTGCCGCCAGCGCATCGACGGTCTCGGCCGACGGCACGTCAGGCAAAGGCGGCCGGCGGATCATGACCACTTCGGTGCCGAGCGCCCGCGCAGCGGCGATCTTGCCATAGGTCGCCTCGCCGCCGCTGTTCTTGGAAACGACCGCATCGATCCCGTATTTTTCGAGCAGCGCCCGCTCGTCGGCTTCCGGAAACGGTCCGCGCGCCAACAAGTAGAGCGCATCGGGCACCGCGAGCTTCGGCTCGACCGGATCGACGCTGCGGATCAGATAGTTGTGCTGTGGCGCGGCCTCGAAGGCGCCGGCCTCTTGCCGGCCGATCGCGAGGAACACGCGACGCGGCGCCGTACCGAGCGCACTTGCTGCCTCGGTGACGCTGTTGACCGGCGTCCAGCGATCGCCCGCGACGGGCTCCCAGCCGGGACGGCGCAGCGCAAGGATCGGCACGCCAGCCTGGCTTGCGGCTTTGGCGGCATTGGCCGAGATGCGTGCCGCATAAGGATGCGTGGCGTCGATCAGCAGATCGATCTTTTCCTGGCGAAGATGGGCGGCGAGCCCCTCAGCGCCGCCAAAACCGCCGACACGCACCGGCACGCCTTGCGCGACCGGGCTTTCGGTGCGGCCGGCCAGCGACAGCGTGACCGAGAAATCCGCGTGACGGACAAGCTTCCCGGCCAGTTGCCGGGCTTCCGTCGTTCCGCCGAGGATCAGGATACGGTGGGTCATCATGCCTGCTAAGGGTCCGCGCGCCGCCAAGCCCGCCTCGAAATGGCTGACCGTCGTCGGCATCGGCGAGGACGGTGTAGCGGGTCTCGGCGACGAGGCCAAGCAGCACATCGCACAGGCTGAGGTGGTGTTCGGCGGCAAGCGGCATCTCAGCCTTGTCGCGTCGCTGGCCAAGGGCCAAGCGCGCCCATGGCCGACGCCCTTCGATGCCGAAATGCGCGACGTGCTGGCGCTGAAAGGCAAGAATGTGTGCGTGCTAGCCTCCGGCGACCCGTTTTTCCACGGTGTCGGCGTCACGCTGGCCCGCAAGGTGAAACCGGAGCAAATGACGGTCCTGCCCGCGCCCTCTTCCCTGTCGCTGGCCGCCTCCCGCCTCGGCTGGGCCTTGCAGGACGTCGAGACCATCTCGCTGCACGGCCATTCGATCGACCTGATCCGGCCCCTGCTCCATCCCGGCGCGCGCATCCTTGCCCTGACATCGGACGCAGACGCTCCCTCCGCCATCGCCGCGCTGCTCGACGAGCTCGGCTTCGGCCCTTCGCGGCTGACGGTGCTCGAAGCGCTCGGCGGTCCTGATGAAACGCGCCGCACCGTTCGCGCCGATACCTTCGATCTTAAAAAAATCAACCCGCTCAACGTGCTGGCGCTCGACATTGAATCGACGCCGGATGCGCGTGTCCTGCCCTTGACCGTCGGCCTTGCCGATCACCTGTTCGAGCATGATGGCCAGATCACCAAGCGCGAGATCCGCGCCATCACGCTGTCGGCGCTGGCGCCAAAGCGCGGCGAATTGCTGTGGGACATCGGCGCCGGCTCCGGCTCGATCGGCATCGAATGGATGCTGGCGCACCCTTCGCTGCGCGCCATCGCCATCGAAGCCAACAACGAACGCGCCGCCCGCATCCGCCGCAATGCCGCGCATTGCGGCGTGCCCGGCCTCGTCGTGGTCGAAGGCGCCGCGCCCAGGGCGCTGGCAAAATTGGAGACGCCCGACGCCATCTTCATCGGCGGCGGCGGCAGCGATGCCGGCGTCCTGGAAAAGGCAATCAAGGCGCTCCGACCCGGCGGCCGGCTCGTGGCCAATGCGGTGACGCTGGAGATGGAAGCCCTGCTGCTTGATCAGAACAACAGGCGCGGCGGCGATCTCACGCGCATCGCGCTATCGCGCGCGGCGCCTGTCGGCTCGATGCAAGCCTGGCGTCCGGCCATGCCGGTCACGCAGTGGAGCTGGATAAAACCATGATGGTCGCGGGCATAGGCAGCCGCAAAGGCGTGAGCGTCGAAGAAGTGCTGGCGGCGATCGAGACCGCGCTTGAGGCGCATGGCCTCGCGATGACGGCGCTTTCGGCGCTGGCGACCGCCCCGCTCAAGAAGGATGAGGCGGCGATTTCCGCCGCCGGCCGCGCGCTCAACCTGCCGGTGGTCATTGCCGAGGACCGGGTCCTGCAGCAGGCCTCGCCCCGCAGCCGTTGCGATCTCTCGCAGAGCCGCGCCGGCACGCCGTCGGTTTCGGAAGCGTCCGCTCTCGCAGTCGCCGGGGCCGGTGCAAGACTGCTCGGGCCACGTACGGTGCTTGGCCCGGTCACCTGCGCCATCGCCATCAGCGGAGATGCGCCATGACCGTCCATTTCATCGGCGCCGGTCCGGGTGCGGCCGATCTCATCACGCTGCGCGGCGCGCGGCTGCTTGCCAGTTGCCCGGTCTGCCTCCATGCCGGCTCGATCGTCGCACCGGAACTGCTCGAGCACTGCGCGCCCGGCACCAAATTGATCGACACCGCGCCGATGTCGCTCGACGAGATCGAGGCCGAATATGTCGCAGCCCACAAGGCCGGCCAGGATGTCGCGCGCCTGCATTCCGGCGATCTTTCGGTCTGGAGCGCGGTGGCCGAGCAGATCAGGCGGCTGGAAAAGCACGGCATCCCCTACACGCTCACCCCTGGCGTGCCGTCCTTCGCGGCGGCGGCGGCGGCACTGCGCCGCGAGCTCACCATTCCGGAACTCGCCCAGAGCCTGGTGCTGACCCGCGTTTCCGGCCGCGCCTCGAAGATGCCGCCCGGCGAAACGCTGGCCGGCTTCGGCCGCACCGGCGCCACGCTTGCCATTCATCTCGCCATCCATGCCATCGACCGCGTCGTCGCGGATCTCACGCCGCTTTACGGCGCCGAATGCCTGGTCGCGGTCGTCTTCCGCGCCTCCTGGCCGGACGAACGCATCCTGACCGGCACGCTCGGCACCATCGAAGCGCAGCTTGCGCAAAACCCGATGGAACGCACAGCGATC
>NZ_RZTO01000497.1:0-4731 GCF_003997225.1 Mesorhizobium sp. M2C.T.Ca.TU.002.02.1.1 | reverse complement strand
GGGCGACGACCGGAGCATGCTCCATGATGAGCCGCATGCGCGTGAAGTCCCGCGTCAGGGCGCCGCCGAAAAGCGCCCAGCGCTCGCTCCAGCCCGGATCGTCGGGCCCATACGAATGGGCCGTGTCCGGGAACAGCCAGAAAAGGCTGGGCGCGACGATCGCCTGCCTGCCGGCGGCCCTGGTTTCCAGCCAGCCCCGACCGTCCTCGACCAGGACAACGGCGAAATCCGGCAGCTTCCGCCTGACGATGGCCCGGCTGACATGATGCCGGCCTACCCCCTTCACCGATAGTCCGCCCATGGCGGCCGGCGGCGAGCGGCAGAGCGCGTAGGATGAAGCTGGCATTGAGCGAAAAATCCAGGCTGGAATTTCTGTCCATGGGAGATGCCCTGAGACTAAGCCAATATCCGTGGAAATTGAAGAATGACGGATGATCGAAATGTCGATACCTTCCCTGGCCAAAGTTTCCGCGGATGATCTGTCCACTGTTGCCCTGACGGCCAACGGCAAGACACTGTCGGCGGCGCCCGACCGGCTGGGATGTCTCTCGCCGACCGATCCCTCGGTCGGCGTCGAGGCCATTCGCCGTCTCTATGCGTTACAAGGCTATGTCTGGCTGAAGGGCCTTCTGCCCCGCCGCGACGTGATCGATTTTCGCGGCTTCGCGCTATCGCGCCTTGCCGAAAGCGGGCTGGTGAAGCCGGGGACCGACCCTTCGCTCGGCATGGCGTCCGCCGGCGTATTCGATCGCCAGCTCGCCGATCGCCGGCTGATGTCCCTGGTCCGCTCGAGCGCCTATGAAGGCTTTTGCGCGCAGCCCCGCCTGTCGCGTCTGATGGATGCTTTCGTGGAAGGCCTCTCCTATCTGCACAAGCGAAAGATCATGCGCTTCACAATGCCTGGAACGGCGACCGCCACGCCCGCGCATTACGACCTCGTCTATCTGCGCGGCGGCACAAGCCGCGTGGTGACGGCCTGGATCCCGATCGGCGACACCTCCATCGATATGGGCGGGCTGATCTACCTGGAGGGATCGCACGCCGTCGGCGCCGCGATGGAGGCACGCTTCAGCAGCGACAATGCAGGGCTCCGCCCGGAGGAGCGCATCAGCGCCTACAACCGCAACATGAGCGAAGGCGGCTGGGTGTCGAAGGACCTGCCCGCGATGGCGGAGCGGTTCGACACGCGCTGGCTCGTGGCGGATTACGAGGCGGGCGACGTCGTGCTGCACTCGCCCTTCATGATCCATGCCTCCACGACGAACCAGAGCCTCGATGGTCTCATCCGGCTGTCGACGGATATCCGCTACCAGAATGTCGACGACGAAATCGACGCCCGCTGGGGGAATCACTGGAGCCTCGACGACATGCTCTAGGATGTGTCGATATTCAGGTGAGGTTGGAGTTTGAACAAGCGTTTCCTGGAACGACCGGCACGTCCAGATTTCGCCGCTCATGTCGACGCCGAGCTTCGTGATTGGCCGATACCTCCGTGACGTCGTCATCCACGGGCGGAGCGACGCGAAGCGGCGCGTAGACCCGAGGATCCATTCCGTGACCTTAGTCGTAGGGCGCTGCGGAGCATAATTCTGCACCGTGGCAACGCTTTGAAGTCACGGAATGGATTCTATGGTCTGCGCGCTTCGCTTCGCTCCTTGCTCCGCCATAGAATGACGAGGTTCGAAAGCTTCAGCTAATCGCCGAAGCGTGCGATCGGTTGACGGGAGCACAGCAAGCGCTGTCGGTGCCAGCAAGATCCTATCCAACCCGCCGCATGCGTGCGGCGAAGAAGCCGTCGAGGCCCGATAGCCCAGGTGATCCGAGCGGAAGATCGGCCGGCGTGGTGCGCAATGTTCCCTCCGGCGTCAGGAACGGATCGACGCCGGCGAACTCGCCCGGCCGGATAGGATCGGCGACCACACCGGGGTTATCGGCGAGGAAATCGCGATAGAGCTTCTCGCCTTCGATCGGGTCGAGCGAGCAGTTCGAGAACACGATTTGTCCCCCGGGCCTGACAAGCGTAACGGCATGGGCAAGCAGCCGGCGCTGGAGGTCGGCGAGCTTTTCGACGTCGGCCAAGGTTTTCGTCCAGGGCACGTCGGGGTGGCGGCGCACCGTGCCGGTCGAGGAGCAGGGCGCGTCGAGCAGCACGGCGTCGAACGATTGCGCCGGCCGGTAATCGAGCAGGTCGGCCTGGACGAGTTCGGCGGTCAGGCCGAGGCGGTCGAGATTGTGCTTGAGCCGTGCCAGCCGGTTCTTCGAGGTATCGACAGCGGTGACGCTGGCGCCGGCCAGGATGATCTGCGCCGTCTTGCCGCCGGGCGCGGCGCAGAGGTCGGCGACGCGCTGACCTCTGATGTCGCCGAACAGGCGCGCCGGCAGGCTGGCGGCCGTGTCCTGCACCCACCATGCGCCGTCGGCGAAACCGGGGAGGTCGACGACATTGGCGGCGAGCTTTTCGACACGCACCGTGCCGGTCGGCAGCACGATGCCACCCAGACGCTCGGCCCAGAGCGGCGGATCGGCCTTGACCGTGAAATCGACCGGCGCCTCGTGGCGATGGGCGGCGAGGATGGCGCGCGCCTTGTCGGCTCCGTAGGCGGCGCCCAGCCGCTCGGAGAACCATTGCGGCGCCTCGCTGGTGGCGGCAAGCGCCGGGGCAAGCTCGGCGTCCTTGGCGCGCGCCAGCGAACGCAGCACGCCGTTGACGAGGCCGGAGAAACGCGTCGTGCGCGGATCGGACTTGGCGTGGGTGACGGCAAGATCGACGGCGGCGCTGTCGGGAACATCGAGGAACAGGATCTGCGCGGCGGCGACGTTGAGGATATGCGAGAGCGCCGTGGCGTTGGCCGGCAGCGGCTTTTCCAGCCGCTTTGACAGCAGCCCGGCAATGGTCATGCGATGGCGCAGCGCCGTCACCAGGATGGCGCGTACCAGCGCGCGGTCGCGGCCGTCCAGCGCCTTGTATTGCGGATGGCCGTGCTCGTTGTCGGTCAACCCGTCGAGCGGCGTGCGGGCATCGATAACGGCGGCAAGCAGGCGCGCCGCCGCCTTGCGCGCGGCAAGGCCGGCAACGTTCTCGTCACCGGCCTTGCCTTGCGGATTGCCTGGGCGTTGCGGATTGCGTGGCTGTCCGCGCCTCGGCGGCGTCACGACCACGGGCCCCTGCGCCCGGCATTGCGCGGCCCGGTCGGGTTGCGGCCCCAGGGATTGGGTTTTCGTGGCGGCGGCTCGACCTCTGGGGCCGGGTCCGCCGGCTTGCCCCAGGGGCCGGCCGGCGCTTCGTTGGCGGCGGTCGGCGCCGGTGCCTCGCGCCGTGCGGCAGGCGATGCGCCGCCCATGGCGCGCGCCATCTCCTGCAGCGCCGCAATGCGGTTCTCGGTGCTCGGATGGGTCGAGAACAGATTGTCCATGCGCTCGCCATGCAGCGGGTTGATGATGAAAAGATGCGCCATCGCCGGATTGCGCTCGGCATCCTCATTGGGGATCCGCTCGGCGCCGCGCGCGATCTTGCCCAGCGCCGAGGCCAGCCACAGCGGATTGCCGCAGATTTCTGCGCCACGCCGGTCGGCCTCGTATTCGCGCGTGCGGCTCACCGCCATCTGCACGATCATAGCGGCGAAAGGCGCGACGATCATCGCGACAAGCACGCCAACAAAGCCGAACGGATTGTTGTTGTCACGGCTGCCGCCGAGGAAGAAGGCGAAATTGCCAAGCATCGAGATGGCGCCGGCGAGAGTCGCCACGATCGTCATGGTCAGCGTGTCGCGATGCTGCACATGGGCAAGCTCATGCGCCATCACCGCCGCGACCTCTTCATGGGAGAGCCGCTCGAGCAGGCCGGTGGACGCGGCCACCGCGGCATTCTCGGGATTACGGCCGGTGGCGAAGGCGTTGGGCTGCGGGTTGTCGATCAGATAGGTTCTCGGCATCGGCAGGCCGGCCTGCTTGGCCAGCGCCTGGACGATCGCGTAATATTCGGGCGCGTTCTTCTCGTCGACCTCGACGGCGCGGTTCATCGACAGCACCATCTTGTCGGCGTTCCAATAGCTGAACAGATTGGTGCCGGCGGCGATCAAAAGCGCGATGACCATGCCGCCCGAGCCGCCGATCAGATAGCCGACGCCCATGAACAGCGCCGTCATCGCGGCAAGGAGCACTGCGGTACGAAGCGTGTTCATCGTTTCATCCGTCGAATAGGGGTCGATCCTTCTGGCGTCATGGCTATATGATGGGAAAGGCCGGGCCTCGTTTCAATCGGCAGGGAATATCGCATGACCGAACTGACCAACAAGACCGAAACCGCGGGCGAAGGCGACGCGCCGCGAAAGGTGCTGACGCCGGCTGCGAGCCGCGCGCTGGCGGAGGCCGAGGCCAGGCGCAGGGAATATCGTCAGGCCGAGGCAAAATTGCCGAAGGAGATCGGTGGTCGCGGCGGTAACGAACCCGGCCGCTATGGCGACTGGGAGGTGAAGGGTCTCACCAGCGACTTTTAAGCGACCGCACGCTCGGCCGCGAGCGCGATCCAGCCACTGTCGTCCGTAGCAATGCCGATTTCGCCATAGGAACGGATTGCCGGGTGCGGCGTGACGAGCGGGTGGACGTGCGTGGCGCTGATCACCATCACCGAGGCGCCGGAAGCCTCGCCCGCCGCGATGCCCGCCGGCGCATCCTCGAAGACCAGGCAGTCGCGCGCCTCGACCCCGAGACGTCTTGCCGCCAAAAGGAAGC
>NZ_RZTO01000496.1:0-4735 GCF_003997225.1 Mesorhizobium sp. M2C.T.Ca.TU.002.02.1.1 | reverse complement strand
GACTATGTCTATTTCGACCTCGTTGAGGCCGAGAAGAACGGCCTCACCGGCATCGCGCAGTTGCCCTATTCGATGAAGGTTCTGCTGGAGAACCTGCTGCGCAACGAAGATGGCCGCTCCGTTACCAGGGAATCGATCCAGGCGGTCGCCGCCTGGCTGACCGACAAGGGCACCGCCGGCGTCGAGATCGCCTATCGCCCGGCCCGCGTGCTGATGCAGGATTTCACCGGCGTGCCAGCGGTGGTCGACCTCGCCGCCATGCGCGACGGCATCAAGGCGCTCGGCGGCGACCCGGAAAAGATCAACCCGCTCGTGCCGGTCGATCTCGTCATCGACCACTCCGTCATCGTCGACGAGTTCGGCACGCCGATGGCCTTCGCCCGCAATGTCGAGCTCGAATATGAGCGCAACGAGGAACGCTACAAGTTCCTGAAATGGGGCCAGCAGGCCTTCCGCAACTTCCGCGTCGTGCCGCCCGGCACCGGCATCTGCCACCAGGTCAATCTCGAATATCTCGGCCAGGTCGTGTGGACCAATTCGGAAGATGGCGAGACGGTCGCCTATCCGGATACCTGCGTCGGCACCGATTCGCACACCACCATGATCAACGGCCTCGGCGTGCTCGGCTGGGGCGTCGGCGGCATCGAGGCCGAGGCTGCGATGCTCGGCCAGCCCGTCTCCATGCTCCTGCCCGAGGTCATCGGCTTCCGCCTCACCGGCAAGCTGAAGGAAGGCGTCACCGCGACCGATCTCGTGCTCACCGTCACCCAGATGTTGCGCAAGAAGGGCGTCGTCGGCAAGTTCGTCGAGTTCTTCGGCCCCGGCCTCTCCAACATGACGCTGGCCGACCGCGCCACCATCGGCAACATGGCGCCGGAATATGGCGCGACCTGCGGCTTCTTCCCGGTCGACTCTGAAACCCTCCGCTATCTGACCATGTCCGGCCGCGAGGAAAGCCGCATCGCCCTGGTCGAGGCCTATTCCAAGGCGCAAGGCATGTGGCGCGACACGGGCTCGGCCGACCCGGTCTTCACCGACCTGCTCGAGCTCGACCTCGGCGACGTCGTGCCGTCGATGGCCGGCCCGAAGCGCCCCGAAGGCCGCGTCGCCCTGCAGGACATTCCTGCCGGCTTCGCCAAGGCGATGGAGACCGAGTACAAGAAAGCTGCCGAGATCTCGAAGCGCTACGCCGTCGAGGGCGCTTCCTACGACCTTGGCCATGGCGACGTCGTCATCGCCGCCATCACGTCCTGCACCAACACCTCCAACCCGAGCGTGCTGATCGGCGCCGGCCTCTTGGCCCGCAACGCCAACCGGCGCGGCCTGAAGCAGAAGCCGTGGGTCAAGACCTCGCTCGCTCCCGGCAGCCAGGTGGTGGCCGAATATCTGGAAAAGTCCGGCCTGCAGAAGGAGCTCGACCAGATCGGCTTCAACCTGGTCGGCTTCGGCTGCACCACCTGCATCGGCAATTCCGGCCCGCTGCCGGCGCCGATCTCCAAGACGATCAACGATAAGGGCCTCATCGCCGCGGCCGTGCTTTCCGGCAACCGCAACTTCGAAGGCCGCGTCTCTCCGGACGTGCAGGCCAACTACCTCGCCTCGCCGCCGCTGGTGGTGGCGCATGCGCTGGCCGGCACGGTGACCAAGGACCTCACCACCGAGCCGCTCGGCGAAGGCAGCGACGGCAAGCCGGTCTATCTCAAGGACATCTGGCCGACCTCGGCCGAGATCCAGGAGTTCATCGAGAAGAACGTCACCCGCGAGCTCTTCGCCCGCAAATATGCCGACGTCTTCAAGGGCGACGCCTATTGGCAGAAAGTCAAGGCGCCGGCTGGCCAGACCTATGCCTGGGACGACCACTCGACCTATGTGCAGAACCCGCCCTATTTCGCCGGCATGGGCCGCGCCTTCGGCAAGGTCGGCGACATCAAGGGCGCGCGCGTGCTCGGTCTCTTCGGCGACAAGATCACCACCGACCACATCTCGCCGGCTGGCTCGATCAAGGCCGCTTCGCCGGCGGGCAAGTACCTGACCGAGCATGGCGTCGGCGTCGCCGACTTCAACCAGTACGGCACGCGGCGCGGCAACCATGAGGTGATGATGCGCGGCACCTTCGCCAACATCCGCATCCGCAACCACATGCTGGGCGAGAACGGCCGCGAGGGTGGCTACACGATCCACTACCCCTCGAAGGAGGAGATGTCGATCTACGACGCCGCGATGGAGTACAAGAAGGAAGGCGTGCCGCTGGTGATCTTCGCCGGCGTCGAATACGGCAACGGCTCCTCGCGCGACTGGGCGGCCAAGGGGACGAATCTGCTCGGGGTCCGCGCGGTCATCGCCCAATCCTTCGAGCGCATCCACCGCTCCAACCTGGTCGGCATGGGCGTCATCCCCTTCGTCTTCGAGGAGGGCACCTCATGGGCTTCCCTCAATCTCAAGGGTGACGAGCTGGTCGAGATCGACGGCCTGGACACCATCAAGCCGCGCCAGAAGATGGTCGCCAAGGTGACCTTCGGCGACGGCACGGTGAAGAACGTGCCGATCATCTGCCGCATCGATACGCTGGATGAGCTCGACTACTTCAAGAACGGTGGCATCTTGCAGTACGTGCTGCGGGATTTGGCTGCTTAGCAGCAGCCAAGGGAGTAGGGGAGTAAGGCAGTAGGGCAGTAGGGCAGAAGTCGCCCGCGCTGCCCGATCCTCTTCCCCCTACTCCCCTACTGCCTTACTCCCCTACTGCCCTCATCTTCCCGAACCTCGCCACCGCCGCCAGCAGCACCCCTAGCATCAGCCCGTTGAAGACGTGCCAGAGGAAGTGCGTGCCGAGCGGGAAGCTGGCGCAGACCAGCGGATCGATCATGCGGCAGATGACCGAGACGACGAAGATCGCCGATCCCGTCAGATTGTACCATCCGGCCCGGTTGCCGGTGGCCGCCACCCACGCCCCGAAGAAGGCGAGCGCCAGGAAGGGCGGCAAATAGCCTGTGGTGCCGTTCGAGGCCTGGCGCAGCCAGTCGGGCACCGCATAGATGATCAGGCCGGCCACCGCATAGAAGGCGACGAAGACGAGGATCGCCTTGCCCCAGTCCATGCCGAGGAATCGCCGCAGATTGAACAGCGTGTAGGCCAGCGTGAAGCCGGCGATCGGCAGGATGTCGGCCCAGATCGTGCCTTTGCTGGCGAAGGTGTGGAACAGGGTCGAGCCGATGCCGATCGCCACCACCCACCAGGCCAGCACCTCGGCGAAGGCGCCGGTCTTGTAGCGCCGCACCTGCCAGACACCCCACAGTCCCGCGGCAATGAAAGCCACATTGGTCAAAGCATTAGCCGGCTCTGCCCAAAGTCCAGGCCCCGTCCGTTCGCAATAGAGATCGACAGGGGTCAGGAGAGTTTGCCACATGGTGAGGATGCTGCTCCCGAATCGAACCGCGCCTTGAAATGCAAACGCTCTCCTATTGCGCCCTGACCTGCGGCTGCAACAGCAAAAATTTCACCGCAACGTGACTTCCCGTTGACTGGCGCTTCTGCCACATATTTTAGCAATCAGAACAAAGGCCGGCGTCACCGGCGGGAATTGGAAAAGTCATGGCATTTCGAGGACGATTGCGGCTTGCGGCGGCGGCGCTGGCCCTGACGGCGTTGGGCGGCGTGGCCCTGGCAGCCGAGCCTGAGAAAGCCGCGACCGGCAAGCAAATCGACAGGCCCTTGGGCGTGGTCGAACTGTTCACCAGCCAGGGCTGCAGTTCCTGTCCGCCGGCCGACGAGTTTTTCGCCGAGCTCGCCGGCAAGGACGACATCGTCGCGCTCGCCTACCACGTCAATTACTGGGACTATCTCGGCTGGCAGGACACGCTGAGCACCAAGGAGAACACCGACCGCCAGTATGACTATATGCGCGCCTTCGGCAGCCGCTCGGTCTACACGCCGCAAGCCGTCATCAACGGCCGCAGCCACGTCAATGGCGCCAGCCGCAAGGACGTCGACGGTGCGCTGGCCCGCATGGACAGGACCGGCGAGGGCATGCGGGTCGCCATCAAGGTGAGCCGCACCAGCGACCGCGTCATGATCGACGCGGGCGACGCCGCCGGCGGCGGCCCGACCGATGCCCATCTGGTGATCGTCTATTTCGATCCGCCGCAGATGGTGAAGATCGGCCAGGGCGAGAACAGCGGCCGCAGCCTGACCTATTGGAACGCCGTCTCCGACATCCAGACCGCCGGCATGTGGCACGGCAAGGCGCAGCGTTACGAATTGCCGATGACCGAGATCGCCAAGAAGGGCGGCTGCGCGGTGCTGCTGCAGTCGGTCGGCAAGGACGGCATGCCCGGCCCGATCCTCGGCGCCGCCTTCATCCGCAAGCCGGACCGGCTTTAGCTCCCGCCTTCTAGCAATTGGCTTCTCGTCCGCTAAAGCGGGCCGCTTCTCGCCACAAGGCAGGGCAATTTTTGGGAGTTCGGATAGCCGGCATGCCTTGATCGGGCCGCGCTTGATTGCCACGTGGTTCCCCCAATCCGTCGCTGCTTCGCAGCGCCACCTTTCCCCCCTCCGGAGGGAAAGGAAGGGAGCGTTGCTGGACGAATGTCGACGGCAAAAAGCGTGGCGACTTTCCTCTCCCCCGTCGATCCAGGGCTATCGCATATGGGTTATGGCCTGGATGAGATAATCATCGTTCCAGGCACATTTCTTGATGCGGTGGCTGACAGGGACTTTGTCGATGTCAGCCGCCTGGAGG
>NZ_RZTO01000495.1:0-4739 GCF_003997225.1 Mesorhizobium sp. M2C.T.Ca.TU.002.02.1.1 | reverse complement strand
GGTCGAATTCGATGCGATCCGGCACGAAAGCCTCGACCAGGAACATCTGGCTGGCAACGGCCGCCTGCTTGGGATCGGTATAGATCGACACCGTCCAGGTACCGCGCATGGCGTTGGCTTCGAGCGGCAGGTCGACGGCGTGGCCGCCGGCGGACTCGCCATTGCTGACGATGCGGCGGCTCTCGACGCCGTCGGGACGGGTGAAGATGAAGGTGAGCGGCAGGTTTTCGACCGCCTTGGCGGCGCCGTCGCGGGCAAGGGCCGCGACGTGAACGTCCTCGCCGGCGCGGTAGATGCCGCGCTCCGTCCAGGCATAGACGTCGAGCGCACCCGGCGAGGCTCGGCCCTCGACGCCACGATCCGACAGGTCGAAGCCGGCCTTGCCCATGTCGAGGAAGACGAAGTCGTTGTCGCCCTGCTTGGCCATCAGCACGGCCGGCACCATGCCGTTTTCGCCGCGGGTGAGGCCCGGATTGAAGACGGCGCGGCCCTCGGCGTCGGTGGTCGCGGTGCCGAGAATCTCGTTGTTCTTGGCAAGCAGCGTCAGTTCGGCGCCGGAAATCGGCTTGGCCGAGCCCAGCGAACGGGCAAAGACGTTGAGGCCGTCCTGGCCGGTATAGGTGGAAAGGCCGATGTCGGAGACGACGAACCACTGCGTGGCGCGTGAATTGTAATCGTCGCTCTTGTCGTCGACCGACTGCGCGGTCAGCACATAGACGCCGGGCTTGCGCTGCGGGATCGCCTCGTCCACCGGGAACGAAGTGGTAACCTCCTTATTGAGATCATTGGCGATATCGAGCGTGCCGGACCAGACAGGCGCGCCCATCTGGTCCGAAATGGTGGAAATGTCATAGCCATCGAGCTGATGCAGGAACTGATAGCCGGACAGAAGCTGCGCCAGCGAACGATCGCCGATGCGGTAGAGCGTCATCTTGGCGGCGTTCATGTTGACGGTGACGACCGGAATGCCGCGGCGGGCGCCGGCCGGCAGCACGAAGCTGTCGCCGGTGAAGCGGGCGGACGGCGCGCGGTCCTGGACGTAGATCGACAGCACGACGGGCGCGGCGATCGTTTCGCCGATCGCCGCCGGCAGGCCGGCGCGGAAGGTCACGTCATAATGCTGGCCGTGCTCCAGGCCCTCGACGCAAATCTGCTTGTCCTTGGCCTCGACGGCCTTGGGCGCGGCGTTGTCGACGGTCACAAATTGCGAATAATCGACTCCGGTCTTGACCAGTTCCTCGGAAAACTGGGCGCAGATGCGCGGCGAAGACGAATCGGCATCGACGGTGTGCTCGACGACGCGGAAACCCTTGCGCGCCTTGAGGTCGGCGTAATCGGCCTGGACGGCCGGCGAGCTCACCAGCGCAAGGCTTGCCTCATAGGCCTGCAGCGAGGGCCGATAGAGATCGCGCTTGTCGAGACCAGCGGCAAGCAGCGCCAGCGCTTCGGCGCGGGTCTTTGCCGTGCGCACCAGCTTGTAGGCGTTGAAGGCCGCCGAGGTGGCGTTCATCGGGAACGTCGCGGGTTCGGTGGTGTTCGACGCCGGCTCCACGGCGAGTATCTCGCGCGCCAGCGCCAGCCAGAGCGCGCCATCGTCCGGCAGAACGGAGATCGCGGCCTCGTATTTCTGCATGGCAAGCCGGTGATCGCCGGTAAGCGAGGCCTGCTCGGCGGCGGCCTGCAGGGCAGCAAGGCCCTCGGTCGGCTTGTCATAGGCCGGATCGGTCAGCTTGTTGCGGAACTGCTGAGCCTGGTCGGCCATCCAGTTCGGGAAGAAGGCCAGCGCCGGCGGGGCGCCGATATCGGGATCACCGTCGACATTGGCGACCTTGCCGGCGACAGCGCCAGTGAAGGATTTCAACTGGTTATAGTCGGATTTGAGAAAACACCATTTGGCCTTGGTGTTGTAGGTGAAGGCGCGGCAGGCAGAATCGCCGAGACAGTTTGTCTTGCACTGGTCGAGGCTGACATTCTGCTCCGACCTGAGGTCGAAACCGAAATAGTCGGAATTGTCGGTCGTCACGATTCGCCGGGCTTCGGCCGCAAGAGCCGCCCCGCCCAGGGCGAAAAAGATGAGAAGAAGGAAAGAGAGACCACGAGCCGCGCGCATTGCCATACCACCCTCCAGACATCGCCAGCGTCCGGGCATGATCAAGCTTCGTGCAGGCTTGTCAACGCCGGAGCGCCACAGGTTAATCACCCGCGAACGGTTTCCATGCCGGCCAAAGGCCGGTATTTCGACAGAACCTCTGTGAGACAGATCACACTTTCTTGCGGAATCGCAAAAGGTGTGAATTCCAAGCCCGGTCTATTTCAGACAATTGGATTGTGGCCCCTTTACGAACGTTGCGGAACTTCATTCCAATTTTAGTTTTGTCGACTAGGTTGTCTTAATGCCGGCGCATGAAACGCAGATGTCAGGAGGGTTCGCGCCAGGGCGCGGGCTTCCGCGCGCCCTGCTTTTTGCGCTCGTCTGCTCGACCGTGCTGGCCGGCGAAATACGGCAGGCGGCGGCTTTCGAGATTTTCGGCATCAAGCTCTGGGGCTCGTCCAAGGACGAGGATGCCGACATTGTCGATCCGCTGCGCTATTCGGTGACGATCAATGCACCTGACGCGGACAAGGATCTGGTCAAGACGCTTGAAAACGCCTCGGCGCTGAAAAACGACGAGGACCATCCGGTGTCCGGATCGCTCGGCCTGATGGCCAAGGCGCGCGCGGACCGCGAACAATTGGTCGCAGCCCTCTACGCCGATGCCCGCTACGAGGGCGTGGTCAGCATAACGATCGACGGCAAGTCGATCGACGAGTTGCCGCCGGATGCCGAGTTCAAGGGGCCGCAGCCCGTTCCGGTGGTCGTCACGGTTGCTCCCGGGGCGAAATTCACGCTTGGCAACATCCGGCTGAAGGGCGATGCGGCGGGATTGGCGGCAGCCGACTTCGGCCTGATCGCCGGCGGCGATGCCGGCTCCGGCGCGGTGCTCAAGGCCGAAGCGCTGATCGTGCGGGCGCTGAAGGAAGAGGGCAGGCCGCTTGCCAAGGTAACCGACCGCGAGATCGTCGCCGAGCATGCCAGCTCGACGCTGGACGTGACGCTGACGGTGGCCGCCGGCCCGGTCGCGGGCTATGGCGACACGACGGTCGAGGGCACGGAAAAGGTCGATCGCGACTTCACCGAATACATGACCGGGCTGAAGCGGGGCCAGCAATATTCACCTCAAGAGATCGACGATGCCCGGGACCGGCTGCTCGGCCTCGAGGTCTTCAACAGCGTGACCATCAAGGAAGGCGACAGCCTCGACGCCAACGGCAACATTCCGATCGGCGTCCAGGTCAGCGAGCGCAAGCCGCGCTTCTTCGGCGTCGGCGGCACCTTCTCGAACACGGAAGGCCTGGGGCTCGAAGGCTATTGGGGCCACCGCAACCTGTTCGGCCAGGCCGAGAAGCTGCGCATCGACGGCTCCATCAGCGGCATCGGCAGCAACAGCCTTTCGGCGCTCAACTACAATGCCGGCGTCATGTTCGAGAAGCCGGGCGTGCTCGGGCCGACCTCAAAGTTCTTCACCGGCGTAAAGACGGTGTTCGAACACCCCGATGCGTATGACCATTTCTCGGTCAAGGGGGACGTCGGCGTTTCCTACGACCTCGACAAGCAGCAGCGGGTCTCGGCCGAATTCGACCTCGATTATTCGCGGATCACGGACGCTTTCGGCAAGCATACCTACCTGATCGCCAGCGTGCCGCTGCAATATGTCTATGACAATCGCGACGACAAGCTGAACCCGACCAGGGGTTTCCGCTTCCTCGCCTATGCCGAGCCGAGCTATGACATATTGAACGGCGCGACCTTCCTGAAGCTGAAGGGCGAGGGCTACACCTACCAGTCGCTCGACACGGCGAGCCGGTTCGTGCTCGCCGAACGCGCAACGCTCGGCTCGATCGTCGGCACCGGCCTGCAGAACGTGCCCGCGGATCGGCGATTCTATTCGGGCGGCGGCGGTTCGGTGCGCGGCTATTCCTACCAGGGCATCGGCCCGAAGGACATCGACGGACAGCCGATCGGCGGTCTCTCCTTCTTCGAAACCTCCGTCGAGATGCGCATCGGCGTCACCGACACGATCGGCATCGTGCCTTTCGTCGATGCCGGGACGGTCTCGACCAAGTCCTTCCCCGATTTCTCGGATGTGAAGGTCGGCGCCGGCGTCGGCCTGCGCTACATCACGCCGTTCGGACCGCTGCGCATCGACGCCGCCGTGCCGCTCAACCGCGATCCGGGCGATCCGCGTTTCGGCATCTATGCCGGCATCGGCCAGGCGTTCTGACGATGAAGATTTTCTGGCGCATCCTCCGCATCTGCCTCTACACGCTGCTCATCCTGCTGGTGGTGGCGGTCGGCGCGCTGGTCGTCCTGACCGGCACCGAAGGCGGCCGCCAGAATCTTGCAAGCCTGATTTCGAAGCTGGCTTCGAACGAGGATCGCAAGGTCACGGTCGCCGGCATCGAAGGCATCTGGTCGGGCGCGCTCAGGGTCGATCATGTCGTTTTGGAAGACCGCGCCGGCCCGTGGATGGTGGCGCGCAAAGTGGCGCTCGACTGGTCGCCGACGGCGCTGCTCTCCCGGAATTTCAATGCCGACCGCTTCGCCGCCGAACGCATCGAGCTGGCGCGGCTGCCGCAGCCGAGCCAGCAGCCGTCGCAAGGCGGCTCATCCAGCCTTCCGGTGTCGATCGATGTGAAGC
>NZ_RZTO01000494.1:0-4739 GCF_003997225.1 Mesorhizobium sp. M2C.T.Ca.TU.002.02.1.1 | reverse complement strand
CGCCACGGTGTTGGCGGTGATGCCGCGCTGCCCGAGTTCCTTGGCGAGGTAGCGCGTGAACACCTCGATGCCGCCCTTCATCATCGCATAGGCCGACGAACCGGGAGCGGCGAAGCGCGCCAGCCCGCTCGATATGTTGATGATGCGGCCGCCATCGTTGATCAGCGGCAGCAGTGCCTGGGTGAGGAAGAACACGCCTTTGAGATGGGTGTTCATCAGCGTGTCGAATTCCGCTTCGGTCGTCTCGGCGATCATCTTGCGCAGGCCGGTGCCGGCATTGTTGACGAGATAGTCGAAGCGGTCGCGCTGCCAGGTCTGGTGAAGCGTCTTCTTCAACGCTTCGACGAATGCCGGGAAGCTGGCGACGGCGCCCGCGTCGAGTTCGAGCGCGGCGGCGCGGCCACCGGCGACCTCGATCTCGGCAATCGCCGCCTTGGCCTCGTCGGCGCGCGAGCGATAGGTGATGATGACGTCGACGCCCTTGTGGGCGAGGTTGAGCGCCGTGTTGCGGCCGAGGCCGCGGCTGCCGCCGGTGATGAGGGCGATGGGGCGAGTGGTCATGGCGAAATCTCCTTCTGGGTGGATGGAGACGCATATACTCGCCTGAGTGCCCGATATAATCGCCTCTGCATTGCCAACACTATTCAGTCTGTGCGAACAATCGGTCATGGACCGGTTCGACAGCATGCGGTTATTCACCCGGCTCGTGGAGCGGCGCAGCTTCACCGCCGCCGCGGCCGATCTTGGCCTGCCGCGCTCCAGCGCCACCGCCGCGATCAAGCAGCTCGAAGAGCGGCTCGGCGTGCAATTGCTCCGCCGCACCACACGCCATGTCACCACGACGCTTGACGGCGAAGCCTATTACCAGCGCTGCATCGGCATCCTGGCCGATATCGAGGACGCCGAGGGCGCCTTTGGCGCGCGTGAAGTGCGCGGCCGGCTCAGCATCGACATCAACGGCAACATGGCCCGCACCTTCGTCATTCCGGAACTGCCGGCCCTGCTTGCCCGCTATCCAGGACTCAGCGTGCATATCGGCGAGGGTGACCGCTTCGTCGACCTGGTGCGCGAGGGTGTCGATTGCGTGGTCCGTGCCGGCACGCTGCCCGACAGCGATATGATCGCGCGCCGCATCGGCATGGCCCGCGAGACGACGATTGCCAGCGCCGCCTATGTCGAGCGCCACGGACTGCCGCGCACCCTGGAGGAGCTTGCCGGGCATATGATGATCGGCTTCGTCTCGTCCCGCACCGGCCAGGTGATGCCGCTGGAATTCACCGTCGACGGCAAGACCCGCGAGATCGTGCTGCCGTCGCGCGTCACGGTTTCCAATTCCGACACGGCCGCCACGCTGGTGCGTCAGGGTTTCGGCCTCTACCAGGCGCCGCGCCGCCGCTTCGCCGCCGACATCGAAGCGGGCCGGCTGATCGAGGTGCTGCCGGACAATCCGCCGACGCCGACGCCGATCTCGGTGCTTTATCCGCCGAGCCGCCAGCTTTCGCCAAGGGTGAGGGTGTTTGTGGATTGGCTGGTGGAGATTCTGGGGCCGAAGCTGGATCCCTGACCGCGCTCAGAGAAACAACCGCAACTGCGCATGGATGATCGAGCGATAATCCTCGATCGTCATCCGTCCTTCCGCCTCGTCTTGCGTCAGCGCCAGCCGCACGACGCCGCCGGCGAGCTGGAAGATCAGGAACACGATCCGGGCGAAAGCCTCGCGTTGCTCAGGCTCGATCAACGGGACGACCGTTTCGCAGAACATCTCCGCTTGCCGCTTGGTCTCGGCGATATCGAGATTCTTGAGCGCCTTGTCGGCCTGGATCGCGTTCTGCAAATCCTGGATTGCCGGATCGCCGGCCACGCGGCCGCGATAATCATCGAGCAGCCGGTCCGCTGCCGGCATCACGTCCTCGCGTTCCCGCACATTCGCGACGATCTCGCGGAGCCGCGCCCGGCTTTCCTCGGAAAAGCGCTCGTAGAGCATCGCCAGGATCGCCGACTTCGACGGAAAATAATGATAGACGGTGGCGATCGGCCCTCCGGCCAGCGCGCCCACCTCCTTCATCGTCACCGCGTCGATGCCTTTTTCGCCGATCAGCCGCATGGTCGTGGCGAGGATCGCGTCGATGCGCTCGCGGCTGCGCTCCTGTTTGGGCCTGCGCCGCGGTTCCGTCGCTTTTCGCCTCGTCTGCGTCATGCGCCAAATCACTCACGCGAATTCGCGGTTGACAAGAAACATGATCAAGTATCAGTTTCGCCAAATGCTGACAACTTGTCAGCTTTCCGACCGAGCTGCAAGGGAGAGCGCCTCATGACCGCATCGCAAGCCGCGCAGGCGGAAAATGGCGATTGGCTTGTCGGCAATCCGACCGGGCTGCAACTGGCCTCGGCGCTTTGGGTCGGCTCGGTCGGCCTGCTCATCCTCGGCTTGCAGCCGGTGCTGCTCGGCGCGCTCTACGCAGAAGGTCACGTCACCGGCGACGAGCTTGCGCTGGTCGCCACCGCCGAGATGATCGCCATCGCCATCGGCTCGGCGATCGTGGCGATGCTGCTCCCCGCCAGGAACATGCGCTGGAAAAGCGCGGTGCTGCTCGTGCTTTTGGCGCTTGCCAATGTCTGGACCGCTTACGCCGGCAGCCCCAATGCGGTGATCGGCGCACGCATGCTGGCTGGCCTCGCGGAGGGCGGGCTGGTCGCCGTCGCGACGGAGCTGATCGCCCGCTCACGCCGGGCCGAGCGCATCGGCGGCTATTTCGTCACGCTGCAGACCTTGGCGCAATGCGCGCTGGCGCTGATCCTCGCGCTCTATGCCGTGCCGCGAGCAGGCTCGGCCGGCGGCTTCATCGCGCTCGGCATCGTCTGTCTGCTTTCGCTCGCCGTCGCCTGGACCGTGCCCTACGACTATGCCGACCTTCCCAAGGAAGAGCAGTTCGCCAATGTCGCGACCGTGCCGGCGATCACCGCGCTTTTGTCGATCTTCTGCTATTTCATGTTCTTCGGCGCCGTCTGGGCTTTTCTCGAGCCGATCGGCGCGCAGTTCGGCATCGACGGCCGCACCGTCGGCCTGATGGTTTCGGCAAGCCTTGCCGCGCAGGTGATCGGCGCCATGACCGCGACAATCTTCGAGGCGCGCATCGACTATCGCTTTGCCATCACGATCATCGGCATCGTCGCGGCGATCAGCTCGGTGCTGTTGGCGTCCGGCCCGGGTCTTTCGGTGTTCTGGGCAGTGGCGCTGGTGATGGACTTCATCCTGCTCTTCATCGTGCCGTACCAGATCCGCCTCGCCATCACCGCCGACGAGACGCGCACCGCCGCCCTCCTGGTGCCGGCCGCCCAACTCTTCGGCCTCGCCATCGGCCCGGTCGCCGCCTCGCTTCTGATCGAAGGCGATAATTTCCGGCCGGTGCCGGAATTTGCCGCCGCCACCGCTTTGGCGAGCGTGCTTTTGCTCGGCGTCTTCGTGCTGGTCGCGCGCCGCCGCGGCCAGCCCTGAGAGGAGGATCATGATGGCAAAAGCCTGGAGCAACTGGTCCGGCTTCGTCACAGCCTCCCCGCAATCAATCGCGACGCCCGCCGACGCCGGCGAACTGGCCGAGCTGGTGCGCAAGGCGCCCGCACCGCTGCGCGTCGCCGGCGCCGGCCATTCCTTCACGCCGCTGGTGCAGTCGGACGGCACTATCGTCTCGCTGGAGAAGATCGAAGGGCTGATCTCGCACGATGCCGCGAACAACCGGGCGCGGGTGAGGGCGGGGACCAGGCTGGGCGCCCTGATGCATATCCTGCAGGACATCGGCCAGGGCCTGCCCAATATGGGCGACATCGACAAGCAGGCGATCGGCGGCGCGCTCGGCACGGCAACGCATGGCTCGGGTCCGACGCTCGGCGCCTATCACACGCAGCTGGAGGCGGTGCAGCTCGTCGACGGGCAGGGCAAGCTGCGCGATTATGGCCGGGCGAATGATCAGGACATGATCCACGCCACCGGCGTCGCGCTGGGCGCTTTCGGCATTCTCACCGAAGTGACGATGAACAACATCGCGGCCTACCGCCTGCGCCGCCGCAAATGGGTGCTGCCGATCGGCGACATGCTGCGCGATTTTGAAAGGATGATGGCCGCGCACCGTTCGGCCGAATTCTACTACATCCCGTTTTCCGGCTATGCGCAGTTCATCGCCAGCGACCTGAGCGATGCCCAGCCGACGCAGCGGCCGACAGAGGACGACGAGGAAGGGCTGGCGACATTGCGCAAGCTACGCACCGTGCTGCGCCGGCTGCCGTCGTTGCGCCGCGCGCTGATCAAGGGCGCGGTCAAAAAGGTGCCGGCCGAGGATTATGTGCAGGACTGGCTCAATGTCTATGTCAGCGACCGTCGCACCAAATTCAACGAGATGGAGTACCACCTGCCTTACGAGGAAGGTCCGAAGGCATTGGCCGAGATCATCGCGCTGACCGAAAAACACTTTCCGGAAGTCTATTTCCCGATGGAGGTGCGCTCTGTGGCGCCCGACGAATTCTGGCTTTCGCCCTTCTACAAGAGGCTGACCTGCTCGATCGCCATCCACCACGACGCGGCGAACGACCCATTGCCCTTCATGCGCGCCGCCGAGCCGATCTTCTTGAAGTATGGCGGCAGGCCGCATTGGGGAAAGATGCACAGCCTGAAGGCGGCGGACTTCAAGAAGCTTTATCCGCGCTGGGACGACGCGCTTGCCGTGCGGCGCGACATCGACCCGGAC
>NZ_RZTO01000493.1:0-4679 GCF_003997225.1 Mesorhizobium sp. M2C.T.Ca.TU.002.02.1.1 | reverse complement strand
GACAAATCCAGCTACGACGTCAACCGTACGGATTTCGAGCTGATCGCCGGCCAGGGCTATCGCTGGAAGATCACGTCTCACGGCGGCTTCGAATACAAGTTCATGACCGACTTGTGGCGCAACGTCTGGATCGACCAGATCGTCGTAAACGATCTCGAAGTGCATATGGCCGGCGCGCCGGCCTGGCTCGAATTCGACGATGCGGGAACCATATTGGTTCAGTTCCACACCGTGCGCCCGGGCGAGTACAGCTGGTCCGTCCCCGATCTTGCCGACAAGGGCCTCAAGGGAAAGATCACGATCAAATGAGACCTGGCAAATGAGACCTGGCACACGAGAACGGGCGAATGAGAACGGCGCGCATATGAGGACAGGGTGATCGGCGTGCAGCATGTGCGGACAGGCGGGCCGGGAAATGAGGTGGCGGCGCTCGACGTCGCCGGCGTCAGCCATTCCTACGGTTCCAAACGGGCGCTGAACAACGTGTCCTTCTCGATCGCCCCGGCGACTTTCACCGTTCTGCTCGGCCTCAACGGGGCGGGCAAGACAACCTTGTTCTCGCTGATCAGCCACCTTTACGACACCCGCCACGGATCGATCCGCATCTTCGGCCATGACATCCGCCGCGCTTCCGGCGAAGCGCTCAGATGTGTCGGCATCGTGTTTCAGGCACGCACGCTCGACCTCGATCTCAGCGTGTACCAGAACCTCTCCTACCACGCCGCGCTGCACGGTATCGGCGGGCGCGAGGCCCGGCAGCGCATCGCCACCCTGCTCGAAACGGTCGACATGCGGGGCCGTGAGCACGACAAGGCCCGCTCCCTCTCCGGCGGCCAGATGCGACGGATCGAGATCGCCAGGGCGCTGCTCCACCGCCCCTCCCTGCTGCTGCTCGACGAGGCGACCGTCGGTCTCGACATCCAGTCGCGCGCCGGCATCCTGGCCACCATCCGCAGGCTCGTCGACACCGAGGGCATCGGCGTTTTGTGGGCCACGCACCTGATCGACGAAGTCGAGGACGGCGACCATGCCGTCGTGCTGCGCCAGGGCAACCTCGTCGCCAGCGGCACGGTGTCCGATCTGATCCAGGCCAGCGGCACCGGTTCGATCCGCGACGCCTTCTCGAAGCTCAACCGCAGCGACACGGCCGGCATTGCGGAGATTTCGCCATGAGCACGTCCGCGACGCCGCAAAAACTCGCCTCTGTCACGCCGGTGAGGTCGGGCGCGTTCGGCCTGCGTCACTATCTCATCTGCCTCAAGGGCGTCGTGCTCCGCGAGTGCCTGCGTTTCCTGCATCAACGCGAGCGCTTCATCTCCTCGCTGGTCAGGCCTCTCGTCTGGCTGTTCATCTTCGCCGCCGGCTTTCGCCAGGTCCTCGGCGTCTCGATCATCCCGCCTTACAAGACCTACGTCCTTTACGAGGTCTACATCACGCCCGGTCTGTGCGGCATGATCCTTCTGTTCTCAGGCATGCAGTCTTCGCTGTCGATGGTCTACGACCGTGAGATGGGCAATATGCGCACCCTGCTCGTCAGCCCGTTTCCGCGCTGGTTCCTGTTGGTGTCGAAGATGCTTGCCGGCGTCGCCGTGTCGATCGCGCAGGTCTACGCCTTCCTGATCGTGGCGTGGTTCTGGGGCGTCAAGGCGCCGCCCCTCGGCTACCTGTTCGTGCTGCCGGCGCTGTTTTTGTCGGGCATGATGCTTTGCGCCCTCGGGATGCTTTTGTCCTCCATGATCAAGCAGCTCGAAAACTTCGCCGGCATCATGAACTTCGTGATATTCCCTGGCTATTTCGCCTCACCGGCCCTCTATCCGTTGTGGCGCATCCAGGAGGCCAGCCCCCTCCTCTACAAGATCTGTCTCGTCAATCCGTTCACCTACGCGGTCGAACTGATCCGCTTCGCCTTTTACGGGCAGGTCGATTGGGTGTCGCTGGGCGTCGTCGCCGGATGCACGCTGCTGTTCCTGGCCGCAGCCATCATCGCCTACGATCCCTCGCGCGGCCTGATGACTCGCAAGCAGGACACGGGAGGAAATGCCTGATGGCCAGAACAGCCTTTGCTCTCAGCCTGGTTATGGTCAGCCTGCTTGCGCAGGCCACAAACGCCGGCGCGGCGACCGCCGATCCGGACTGGCCGTGCGTCCAGCGCAAGGTGCCGCAATTGTCGCTCGGCCAAGTCTGGAACGGGCCGGATCTTCCGCCCTCGGCCAAGGACTGGTCGGACGACGCATCGATCTCCGCCCTTGTCGAGGACGTCGCGGCGCGGCGGCTGCCGCTCGGCGATGCGCAGAAGAAGATCAGGGATTTTGCGGAATCGCTTCCGGCCGAGCAGCTTGCAACGAAAATGGCGATGCTCATGCAGGGCCTGTTCGACCACATGGACGCCGAGCGTTCGCACGTGATTGCCGGCATTTCCCGTTACGCTCACAGGCAGCTCGAAATGGCCGCCGACTTGCGCAAGCAAGCGTCCGATGTCGACGCGTTGCGCGCAAAGCCCGACGCGGATCCGGACGAGGTCGAGCGGCGCACCGACCAGCTGAATTTCGCGACGCGGATCTTCACCGAGCGCGCGCAATCGCTGACTTACGTCTGCGACGTGCCGACGATCATCGAACAGCGGCTCTATCAGCTGGCCAAGACCGTCTCCGAGACGCTTGCCGCGAAGAAATAACCTGTCTCGGTCAACTGCTCCGGCCAGGCAGCACGCGCCAGCGCTGCACGAAATAGCCCGGATGTGTCTCCAGCCAATGCGCGACCAGCGGCTGCGCCTGCATGAAGGCCACCCCGGGATTCATGGCCAGGCCGTCCGCCATTTCCTCGCGTTGCTCGCAGGTCTGCGGCATGGCCGACATGCAGACCATCATCACGATTGTATAAAGCATTGCCCCTTCCCCTTCGAAATCCCGAACCCCGCGCCGGGACGCGTGGCGATCTGCCCGCAGGGTTGGCTGCCCTTCCGCCTTGCCGAGAATGCGAATTGCCGCCCGCCCTTCCATTAGCAATAAACAATATAACATGCCGGCCCGCCGATCGCCATGGCGGAGACCCGTTGCTGACGCCCTTTCCGAACCTTTTCGCACGATCCCGACGGCCGATATGTCAGGCGTTTCACTTGGGTCGCCTTGCAGGCGTTCTCGCTTGCCGTGCCGGCGCTGCTTCATCCGCTTCGGCGTGTGGATACAGTTTGCCGAACAGGGGCAGGTAAGTCGCGCCCTTGCGCATCAGGAAATCGTTGAAGGTTGCCATGGCCGGTGAAATCACATGATCGGTGCGCATCACCGAAAACCATTGCCGGCGGATCGGCATCCCGGCCACGTCGAGAATGACGAGCCGTCCGGCTTCCGTTTCCGCGGCGATGGTGTGGGCGGAGATGAAGGCGATGCCGAGACCTGCCATCACCGCCTGCTTGATCGTCTCGTTCGAACCCATCTCGACGCCGAGATCGTCGATCCGGCCGGGCACGTCGCTCAGGAATATCTCCAGCGAGATGCGCGTGCCCGAGCCCGGCTCGCGGATGAGGAAATGCTCCTCGGCGATCCTTTCCTTGGAAATGTCGCGTGCCGAAACCAGCGGATGCTCGGGCGGCGCGACGATGACCAGCGGATGGTCGCCGAAGACCGAAGCGCGCACCGAAACTTCCTTGGGCGGACGGCCCATCAGCGCGATGTCGATGTCGTGGTTCTTCAGCCTGTCGATCGTTTCGGCGCGATTGCCGATGGCAAGCCGCATGTCGATATCGGGATGCTCCTTCATGAAGCCGGCCATCAGCCGCGGCGCGAAATATTTGGCGGTGGAAACGACGCCGAGCCTCAGGCTGCCGGTGCGCACGCCTTTGATGGCGTCCATCTCGTCCTCGAGCATGCGAAGCCGCTCGTCTATGGCCTGTGCCGCCTCGACGAAGGCCAGCCCTGCGGCGGTGGGACGCATGCCGTCCGACGTCCGGTCGAACAAGGCCAGCTGGAATTCCTCCTCCACCTGCCGCAACTGGATCGTGACCGCTGGAGGAGAAAGGCCTAACACCTTGGCCGCGCTAACGATTTTCCCGTGGCTTACGATGGCCTGCACGGTCTTGAATTGCTTGAGCGTGAGATTCCTCATAGGGCATACTAAATTAATTTTAGTGCCTGGGTAAAGTTATTGAATTTTACTTAGCATGGATCGTTTGGTTTCATCGCTCCATCCGGCCTCGAGGGGTACGGCCGGACCGGGAGGTTACGATGCCAGCGGCAACGCTTGACGCCTTTCTGAATTCCTATCTTGGCGACCCCGCGGACGAACGCCGCGCTGCGATCGTGGCCACCGTCCGGCAGCTCACACAGGCCGCCACCAAGGTCCGCAACGCCATCAACCAGGGCGCGCTCGGCGCCGCTTTTGCCGGGACCCGCGGCGCCAATGCCGACGGCGATGTCCAGAAGGATCTCGACGTCTTCGCCGACGACATCTTCCTCGACGCCATGCGTCGCGCTCCGGTCGCGCTCTATGCCTCCGAGGAGCTGGAGCAACCGGTCCTGCTCGACAGGCAGGCCCCGCTCGCCGTCGCCATCGACCCGCTCGACGGCTCCTCCAACATCGACACCAACGTGTCGGTCGGAACGATTTTCTCGCTCCTCCCTGCAACTGGCGCGCCGGACGCCGATCCGGCCGCCTCTTTTTTGCAGGCGGGCGTGAGCATACTG
>NZ_RZTO01000492.1:0-4748 GCF_003997225.1 Mesorhizobium sp. M2C.T.Ca.TU.002.02.1.1 | reverse complement strand
GCATCCTGGGACCGAACGGCTGCGGCAAGACCACCCTGTTCAACGTCGTCACCGGCGAGTTCGCGCCCGATGGCGGAGAGGTCAGGCTCGGTGGCCGCAACGTCGCCGGCCTTTCGCCCTATCGCATCTCGCGGCTCGGCGTGGCTCGCAAGTTCCAGGTTCCAGGCGTTTATCCGGAACTCAGCGTGGCGGAGAATATCGAGATACCGCTGGCCGCCGGCGCGGGCCGCTACGGTCCGCTCTCGTTGTTGGGTTATCGTCCCGACCCTGTCCGCCGCGACCGGCTGCTCGATCTTTGTGGGCTTGCCGGCAAGGCCGGCGACAAGGTCGGCGAAACCGCCCACGGCGAGAAGCAGAGGCTGGAGATCGCCATGCTGGTCGCCCGCGACGCGGAGCTCATTTTGCTGGACGAGCCGACCGCCGGCATGTCCGGCGCGGAAACCAGCGCTGTGGCAAGCTTGATCCGGCGCCTGCGCGACGAGGAAGGCAAGTCGATCCTGGTGATCGAACACGACATGAATTTCGTGCGCCAGCTCGAATGCCCGATCGTGGTCATGGTTCGCGGCAAGATCGTGGCCGAGGGCCGCTACGAGGAGGTCAGCCGCGACCCGCGCGTCATCGAGTCCTATCTCGGGAAGCGTCATTGATGCTGCAGGTCGAAAATCTCGTTGCCGGCTATCCATCCGGCGGCCGCGTGCTGAAGGGTGTGACTTTCGACGTCGCCAAGGGCGAGGTTGTCGCGCTTCTTGGCCGCAACGGTATGGGCAAGACCACTTTGATGCGTGCGCTCGCCGGCCAGCTCGCCACGCAGGGCGGAAGCTTCCGCCTGGACGGTCGCGAGCTCGGCAATTGTCCTTCTTATGTCATCGCCAACGAGGGAATCGGTTACGTTCCGCAGGGGCGCGAGATCTTCAAGGACTTCACCGTCGAGGAGAACCTGCTGATGGGCGTGCTCGGCAAGCCGCGCCTGCCCAACCGGCTGCCGCCGGACATCTACGACTTCTTCCCTGTCCTGGGCGAGCGGCGCAGGCAGAAGGCCGGCACCATGTCGGGCGGGCAACAGCAGCAGCTCGCCATCATGCGCTGCCTTGTGGGCCAGCCCAAGCTCCTGCTGCTCGACGAGCCGTCGGAGGGCATCCAACCCTCCATCGTCGACGAGATCGGCCGCACGCTGCAGGCCATTGCCCGCTCCACCGGACTGACCATTCTGGTGGTCGAGCAGAATCTGGACTTCGTCGAGACGCTGGCGGGACGCGCCCTGTTCATGGAAAACGGCGTCATCGCCGATCGTGCCGACCGGATCGGGCAGTTGCGCGAAAGACCCGAACTCGTCCATCGCTACCTGTCAATCTGAGGCTGCCGTGCAAGCGACGATCGCACTTCTGCTCGATACCGCGAACTTCACCCTTGCCCTGCTGCTGGTGACGCTGGGCCTCGTCGTCATATTCGGGCTGATGAACGTCATCAACATGGCCCATGGCGAGTTCTTCCTGATCGGCGCCTATGTCGTCGTCGCGGTCAGCAATGCGACGGGCTCATTCTGGCTGGGCCTGCTGCTGGCGCCCCTTGTGCTCGCTGTCGTCGGCTTGCTGGTCGAATGGTTGATCATCCGCCACATCTACCATCGCTTCATCGACACCATCCTTGCCACCTGGGGCCTGTCCCTGGTGATCAAGCAAGGCGTCGTCGTGCTGTTCGGGCCGGGGGCGCAGAGCGTTCCGAATCCGCTTCCCACTGCCGTCGATGTGTTCGGCGTTCAGTATCCGGCCTACCGCCTCTTCATCATGGCACTTGCGGCCGCGCTGGCGCTCGCCACCTACTATCTGTTCTTCAGGACAAAGCTTGGACTGCAGATACGCGGCGTCATCGCCAATCGCGCCATGGCGGCGTCCCTGGGCATCAACACGCGGCGCATGGACCGGGCCACTTTCGCCGTCGGCTCGGCGCTGGCAGGCTTTGCCGGTGCCGTCATGGCGCCGATCATGAGCGTCGATCCGCAGATGGGCGTCGGCTTCCTCATCCCGTCCTTCCTCTCGGTGCTCGTGGGCGGCGTCAACTCGCTCGTCGGCGCGCTTATCGGGTCCGGCGTGATCGGCGGCGCCACCACCATCTTCTCGGCGGGCATCTCGCAGGCCGACGCCCAGATCCTGGTGTTCCTGCTCGCCATGATCATTATCCGTTTCTTGCCCAACGGCATCATCGGAGGCCGCAAATGACCCGCTCCGCGCGTCTCGGCCTCAGTCTCACAGTGCTCGCCTGGGCAGGGCTCGGACTGGCCCCGCTTGTTCTCGACGACTGGAATATCGGCCTGCTCACCCAATACGTCACCTACGGCATCTTCGCGCTCAGCCTTGGGCTGATCTGGGGTCAGGCCGGCATATTGTGCTTCGGCCAGGCCATCTTCTTCGGCATCGGCGCCTATTCCATGGCGCTGGTGACGCTGGGCAAGCTGCCATGGCTTGGAGACAGCCAATGGACGGGCCTGACGCTCGCCGTGCTGCTGCCCATGATGGTCGCCGCGCTGCTCGGCTGGATCATGTTCCAGGGCCGCGCGCTGTCGGGCGCGCATCTTGCCATCGTCACGCTCTGCGCGGCGGTCGTGTGCGAGATCGCGGCGCGGCGCTGGGAGTTCATCGGCGGTTTCAACGGCCTGTTCAACGTGCCGCCGCTGTCGGCGCCCAATGGCGATCCGCTCTCCACCAATGCAACCTATTTCTTCGTCGGCATCGCCGCGCTGCTCACCTATCTCTTGTCGTTGTGGATCGGGCGTTCGCCGCTCGGCACGGTGCTCGCCGGCATTCGCAACGACGAGCGCCGCACGCTGCATTTCGGCTACGACGTGCGCTTGCACAAGATCTTCGTGTTCACCGTCTCGGGCGCGATGGCGGGCTTCGCCGGCGGCCTGTTCACCACCCAGTTCGGGTTCGTCTCGCCGCCGCTGGTCGGATTTGCGCTCTCCACCGAAGTGCTGATCTGGGTGGCTGTCGGTGGCCGGTCGGTCCTGATGGGCGCCTTCCTCGGCGCGCTCGCCGTGCGCGCCACCGAGAACGCCATGTCGGCAAGCCTCGACCAGTACTGGCTGGTCGCGCTCGGCGCGCTGTTCATCGTCGTGGTCGTTGTGCTGCCGCAAGGGTTGTTCGGCAAGCTGCTGGCGCTCGCGCCGCCGCGGCGACTGGGACGGGGAGGGACAAGATAGTCCCGCCACGCCGCAAGCCCGCAGAGGTAATCTGTCAGGTGGTTCAGCGCGTGCGCCGCAGGTTCGGGAAGGCGGCAGCCTCGGGCGCGTTGGCCCAACTCTGCAAGGTCTGTCCACCGTCGATCAGCCAGTCGACGCCGGTGACATGGCGGGCGTCGTCGGAAGCGAGGAACGCGACCGCGGCCGCCACGTCCTCGGGCTGGCCGATGCGCCGGAGCGGAATGCGGTCGGCGAAGCGCTGCACGCCGGCCAGATATTGCGCCTTGTCGGCGGCCGGAACGCCCAGCGTGGTCTCGATGACGCCCGGGCAGATGGCGTTGACGCGGATGCCGTACGGCGCCACGTCGAGCGCGGCGACGCGCGTCAAGCCGACCACGCCGTGCTTGGTCGAGGCATAGCCGGCGCCGCCGGCGAGCACGTCCCATCCCGCCATCGACGAACCCATGTTGACGATCGAGCCCTCGACGCCTGCGGCGATCATCGCCTTCACCGAAGCCTTCAGCACCAGGAACATCGAACGCAGGTTGATGCGCACGATGTTGTCCCAGTCTTGCGTGGGCAGCTCGTGGACAGGGGCCACCTTGCCCGAGATGCCGGCGTTGTTGAACACCGCGTCCAGCCTGCCGAAAACACTCACGACCTTGGCCACCGCCTCCTCGACGGCAGCCTCGTCGGTTACGTCCGCCGTGATCGCTATCGCCTTGTCGCCGATTGTCGAGGCGATGGTCTCGGCGCGGCCGGCATCGAGGTCCAGCACCGCCACCTTGGCGCCCTCCTGCGCGAAGCGACGGGCAGCCGCGCTGCCGATGGCGCCGCCACCGCCGGTGACGAGCACGGTCTTGTCCACAAAACGGGTCATCGTCCTTCTCCTGCCTTACTTGCCGTAGTCGCGCCATGAGCGGCGCGGCGCGAAGCCCAGCGTTTCGCGGGCATGGCTGTTGTCGATGACCGCGGCGTGACCCTCGAGCGGCCGTCTCACCTGAACCGACGGAAAAGCGGCCTTCAGCAGCTCGGCCGTCGGCGTCTCCGAATAGGTGTCGGCGGCGCTGATGAAGGTGCGCAGGTGTCCCTGTCCCTTCCAGGCCAGCGCGTGGAGGAAGGCGTCGGCGGCGTCCTGCGCGTCGAGATAGCCCCAGAGGTCCCACGCCGCGTCCGGCGTGCCGCGACGCGGCCCGACCGTCTCGAAGAAGCTTTCCGGCGTTTGTATCCAGGGCATGCGCAGGCTCACCGCCGAAAAGGCGCCGCGGCGCACGGCCGCCTCGACGATCTCCTCGCCAAGCCATTTCGACAGGCCATAGGCATCCTGCGCGCCCGTCGGATGATCCTGGTCGATGGGCAGGTAGGCGGGCGGCGCGAGCCTTTCGCCGAAGGGGTAGCCGAGGACCGAGAAGGAAGACGCGTAGATGAACCGCGAGGCTCCCGAAAGCGCTGCCGCTTCCACCACATTGTAGCTGGCCGCCATGTTGGTGCCGAACACCTCGGCGGCGGCCTTGCCGGTGGGACGCGGGATCGCCGCGACATGGATCACCGCGTCGGCGTCGCGGATCAGCTG
>NZ_RZTO01000491.1:0-4753 GCF_003997225.1 Mesorhizobium sp. M2C.T.Ca.TU.002.02.1.1 | reverse complement strand
CCAATGTGGTGGAAGCAGCCGAGCAATGCGGCATCCTGGCGGTGCCGGACGTGCGCGAGGCGGAAAAGCTGGAACGGCTTCTCGTCAATTGGGACAAGGAGCGGCGGCTGATCTTCTGCGACGAGGATGCCGCGACCAACAATCCGCTGCCAGCCTTGCAAGCGGTCAAAGAGAAGAAACTTGCGCTTCTGGTCGGACCTGAGGGCGGATTTTCCGACGACGAGCGCAAGATGCTGAGGGTTTTGCCTTTCGTCACCGCCATTCCGCTCGGGCCCCGCATCCTGCGCGCCGACACGGCGGCGGTGGCGGCATTGGCGGTGATGCAGGCGACGATCGGCGACTGGTGATCAAATCCTGTTGAGGCCTGGCTCAGGATTTTTTGCTTGATCGGCTGCTAACATTTCGTCCATCTAGCGCCGGCGGCCGTCCGGCCACTGCAGCACCGCGCCTCCTTTTCGTGGAGCAAAGGCCGCTGTAACACTTAAAAGTCTTGCGCAGGACGTCCAGCGGAAATCGGTGCCGGTTTTCGGGGATCATGCGCACGGAGGGGCGAGATGGCGCGCGACACAACCGATACCCAGCCCATCGAAGGCATCGACGAACTCGTCGGCTATCTGGCCGCCGGCAACAAGCCGCGCGAAAAATGGCGCATCGGCACCGAGCACGAGAAATTCCCCTTCTATGTCGACGGCAACGCGCCGGTGCCCTATGGCGGCGAGCGCGGCATCCGCGCCATTCTCGAAGGCATGCAGGAAAAGCTCGGCTGGGATCCGATCATGGATGCCGGCCGCATCATCGGCCTTGTCGAGCCGACCGGCCAGGGCGCGATCTCGCTGGAGCCCGGCGGCCAATTCGAGCTTTCCGGGGCGCCGCTGGAGTCCATCCACCAGACCTGCCGCGAGGGCAACGCGCATCTGGCGCAGGTGCGCGAGATCGCCGAGCCGCTCGGCATCCGCTTCCTCGGCCTTGGTGGCAGCCCGAAATGGTCGCTGGCCGATACGCCGAAAATGCCGAAGTCGCGCTACGAGATCATGACGCGCTACATGCCGAAGGTCGGCACCAAGGGCCTCGACATGATGTACCGCACCTGCACGATCCAGGTGAATCTCGACTTCGAGAGCGAGACCGACATGCGCCGCAAGATGCAGGTGTCGCTGAAGCTGCAGCCGCTGTCGACGGCGCTGTTCGCCAACTCGCCCTTCACCGAGAGCCGGCCGAACGGCCTGCAGAGCTGGCGCGGCGACATCTGGCGCGATACCGACAACCAGCGCTCCGGCATGCTCGAATTCTGCTTCTCGCCCGATTTCGGCTTCGCTGACTATGTCGAATGGGCGCTCGACGTGCCGATGTATTTCGTGATCCGCGACGGCCACTATCACGACATGACGCGCTACACGTTCCGTCAGTTCATGGCGGGCGCCGCCCGCGACGAGGTCCCCGACGGCCTGCCGACCATGGGCGACTGGGCGAACCATCTCTCCACCTTGTTCCCCGACGTGCGGCTGAAGCGTTTCCTTGAGATGCGCGGCGCCGATGGCGGGCCATGGCGGCGCATCTGCGCCCTGCCCGCCTTCTGGGTCGGGCTGCTCTATGACGAGCAGGCGCTGGACGCCGCCGAGGCGCTGACCGCGAGTTGGACCTACGAGGAAGCGCTGGCGATGCGCAACGCCGTGCCGGAACTGGGCATCGCCGCGCCGTTCCGCAACGCCACCTTGCGCGACGTTGCCCGCGATGTGCTCGCCATCTCGCGCATGGGCCTGAAGAACCGGGCCAAGAAGAACCGCGACGGCTATGACGAGACGTCGTTCCTCAACACGCTCGACGAGGTCGTGGCGCGAGGCACCACCAGCGCCGAGGAGATGCTGTCGGCCTACCACACGCGTTGGGGCGGTTCGATCGAGCCGGTGTTCATGGAGTATGCCTATTAACCGTCCGCCATGCGCCGAGCGGTTGGGCAGCAAAAGCCGCTTCAATCGGTGATGGAAACGAACTAGGCTCTCCGATGAGGATATCCTCGGAGGAGAACCCAAATGGCTTCCCTGTTCGACATTTTCGCCCAGGCCCAGAACGGCGCCGGCATGCAGGCGCTGGCACAGCAATACGGGCTTTCGATGCAGCAGACGCAGGCCGCGGTGCATGCGCTGCTGCCCGCGTTCTCGCAAGGATTGCAGCGCAACACCGCCGATCCTTACGGGATGGGCGCATTCATGACCGCGATGGCGAGCGGCCAGCATGCCAAATATTTCGAGGACGCCACGAGGGCTTTTTCGCCGCAAGGCATCAATGAGGGCAACGGCATTCTCGGCCATCTGTTCGGCTCGAAGGACCTGTCCCGCGCCGTGGCCAGCCAGGCCGCGCAGGCGACGGGATTGAGCCAGCAGGTGCTGCAGCAGATGCTGCCGGCCCTGGCCTCGATGATGATGGGTGGCCTGTTCAAGCAGACCAACAACCAGATGCAGGCCGCCGGCGGTTTTGGTGGCGGCAACAATCCGCTCGGCGAGATCATCGGGGAGATGATGCGGCAAGGCGGCGTCGCGCCGGCGCCGCAGCAACGCCAGGCGCCGCAGCCGGTGCCCAATCCCTATGGCGAGAACCCGCTCGGCAAGGTGCTGCAGGACATGTTCGGCGGCGGCGCGTCCCAGTCCCAACCGCAGAGCCAGCCGCAGCAATCGCCCAATCCCTACGGCGAGAACCCGCTCGGCAAGATCTTCGAGGAGATGCTGCGCCAGGGCGGCGGCGGTTTCGGGCTGCCCGGAGGGCAACCGGCGCCACAGCCGCCGCCGCGCCGGCCGCAGCAAAGCGCGCCGCAACAGCCGCAGACCAATCCCAGCGGCAGGCCGCGAAACCCGTTCGACGATATCTTCGGCAAGATGTTCGAGACCGGCGCGCAGCAACGCGACGACTACCAGAAGGGTGTGGAATCGATCTTCGACCAGTTCAAGCGCGACATGGACCGGCGGTAGGTCTCGCGCGATCCTCAGAGCGCCTTCTGTGAGCAAGAAGCTTGAACAAATGCGCCGCAATCCCCGCGGCGACTGGTCGATGCGAGATGTTAAGGCAGTCTGTGACAAGGCCGGCATTCAATGCGTGCCTCCAAGATCGGGCGGATCGCATTACAAAATCTATCACTCAGCGATGGCTGACATTTTGACGGTGCCTTTCAAACGACCGATCAAGCCCGTATATATTCGAAAACTCGTGGCATTTATCGACGAGGCAAATAAGCATGACGGACAAGCTTGAATACCCTGTCGTCATCGCACCACTCTCGACTGAGGACGGTGGCGGGTTCTCCGCTTATGTCCCGGATCTTCCCGGTTGCATGAGCGACGGCGAAACTCCCGAGGAGGCCATCGCGAATGTTCAAGATGCTATCGCGGCTTGGATAGAAGCGGCGCACGAACTTGGCCGATCAGTGCCAAGGCCGTCGAGAAAACTGGCTTTCGCCTAGTCCCCTGAAAGCCTTTCGAGAGAAAGGCGCAGCCCAAAAAAATGCCCGGTCCTGGAGGAGGAACCGGGCAATGTGCAGGCTGGCCGGCGGGGAACCGGCAGGGAGTGTGGGAGCCTGCATGAAGCTTGGTCGCGCCGAGCCGTGAAAAGGTTCAACGCGACCGGAAATCCAGGCAGCGTGGCCGTTCAGGCCACCTGACGAGCGAGGTCCTCGATCGTATCGGCGCGCTCGCTGGCGATGGCGCGCAGCTTCACCGTCGGATCGCGGCCGAAGGGCACCGCGACGGCGACATGGAGGTCGGCGCGGGTCAGGCCGATATCGGCAAGCTCGGCGTCCGACATCTCGCCCAGGCGATAGAAGGCGCGGCGGTTTTTCCAGGCGACATAGGCGTTGGCGAGAGCATTGAGCACGCGCGTCGCAACGGCCGGACGCGTGGTGATGCGCGGGGTCTCGGAAGCGAATTCAATCGTGGTCATGTCAGTCTCTCCTTCCAGGAGTCGAGCGGACGAAACCATGCAATCGGTGCCTGGGAGAAGCGCCGTTCCGGTCTCGATACACATGCTGTCATGTGGACATTCGCAATTTGCCATCGTGCGATTGATTAATCCAACGAATGTTTTTAATCTCTAGCATCAACATCAATGATAGGTTGGACCGATGAAAGCGCCGCTCGACCTCGATCAGTTGCAAACCTTCATCTCGATTGCCGACACAGGAAGCTTCACCCGCGCGGCCGAGGAGGTGCACCGGACGCAGTCCGCAGTGTCGATGCAGATGCGCCGGCTGGAGGAGCGGATCGGCAAGCCGCTGTTCGAAAAGGATGGCCGCACCAACAAGCTGACCGAGGAGGGCGACCGGCTGCTTTCCTATGCGCGGCGGCTGATCTACCTCAACCGCGAGACGCTTGCCGCCTTCGACGACCAGCGGCTCGAAGGCACGATCCGCATCGGCACGCCGGACGACTATGCCGACCGCTTCCTGCCCGAGATCATGGCGCGCTTCTCGCGCTCCAACCCACGCGTCGAGCTGACGGTCGTCTGCGAGCCGACGCCGGGGCTGGTCGAGCACATCAAGCGCGGCAATCTCGACCTGGCGCTGGTGACGCATAACGACACGCGCGGCCAGTCGGAAGTGGTGCGGCGCGAGCCGCTTTTGTGGGTGACCTCGGCCAATCACGCCACGCATGAGCAGGAAACCCTGCCGATGGCGTTCGGCCGGCCGAACTGCATCTGGCGGCGTGCCGCGGTCGACGTGCTCGACCGGCAGAGCCGCGACTACCGTGGGCTGTTCTCCAGCTTCTCG
>NZ_RZTO01000490.1:0-4754 GCF_003997225.1 Mesorhizobium sp. M2C.T.Ca.TU.002.02.1.1 | reverse complement strand
CCATATGGCCCGTCGCGGCATCCCAGCGGAAGATCGCGGCATGCTTCAAATCGCAGGCAAAGCAGTTGCCCTCGCTGTCGAAGGCGATGCCGAGCAGAAAGCCATCCGTGCCGCCCATGCGCTCGACCGAGCCGCCGTCGGCCGCAAGCCTCAGAAGGTCGCCGGTTTCGGTGCCGCACCAGATCGACCCATCGCGATGGACGGCCACGCCCTCCGGATGCGCGACGCGTGGATTGGTGAAGATGCCGTCGAAAAAGACGCGGGCGGCGGACATGTCGAGCAACGGCTTTGCCATGAAATGCTCCTCAGCTTGCGGCAGACGACGTTTGCGCGGCGATGCAGCGCTCGACCATGGCGCGGTCGGCCGCGAGGATTTCGGCGATGAGCGCGCCGCGCTCCTTGGCGCTGACGAATTCGAGACGCCGCAGGCCGAGCGGGTCGACGCGGTTTCGCAGCACGGCAAGCGTATCGCTGGACGGCACAGGCACTTCGCGGCAATCGACATCGAATCTCACGTCGAACCCGGTGGCTTCACAAATCTGCAGCCGGGTGACGCCCGGCATGGTTTCGATGACGATCAACTCCCTGGATGCCTGGTCGAGCCGGAAGAGGCAGAGATCGGTGAAGACCAGCGCCTTGCCGGTGCGATAGCCCACCGGCTCGCGTTCGGCCGGCGTCAGCAGCCCGCGCGCCGAGCTCGCGATCTCGACTTCATGCACCAGCGACTGGGCCGAGTGGCGGGGAACGTAAAGCAGATAGTCACGATGCATGTTGGCGACGTCGGCCATGCCGCCCTGCCCCGGCAGCCGGATAAGGCCGCCGCTCGGCTTGCGCAACGCGATGGTGTTGACGCGGCCGTGCCGGTCGACCTGCGCGGCGCCGACGATCTCGTGCGTCACCGCGCCGGCCTGATAATAGGTCGAGTAGGTGTCGTCGCCGCCGGCATGCGCCACGGCCGTCTCGCAATCGAGGCTTTCGATCAGCGACAGCACCATCGGGCTCGGCGCGATGTCGAGATGGCCGCAGCTCATCGTCGCGATAATCATGTCCGGCGCGTGCGTCGCCTTGGCCAGCCGGTAGGCGACATTGGCGAGCGGCGAGACCGCGCCGGCGCTGGCGAAGCTCTCATTGTCGAGCTCGGCGGCGATCCGCGCGGCGATGATCTCGTCGACGGATGCTTCCCTTTCGCCCTGCACCAATGTGGGCACCGCGAGGACTGTTTCGGCGCTGACTTTGGTCGCCTTTTCAAGCAGCTCCGGCAGGCCACCCGCTGGCAGGCCGAGCTTCTCGGACAAAGCCGCGTCCTTGGTCGCGAACGCCTCCGACAACGCCTGATAATCGGTGACGTAGAACGGCAGGCACGAGGCCGGGTAGGCGCCGCCCGGCGCGAGCGCTATGGCTGAAACCTGGTTGCGGGTAAGCACGCTCTGGCGGCCGTCCCGCCGCAGCGCGCCGACCGGCACGATCTCCTCGACCGTGACCAGCACCTGGCGCGCCGCGCCCGCCATGGCGAAGTCCAGCGCCCGCGGCCCGATGATCTCGACATTGCCGCTTTCGTCGGCGCGCTGGGCGTGGACGATGAAGGTGTCGAGCCTGAGCGGCGGGACGAACCCCGTATCCGTCCCGGCAAGCGGATCGGGCCTGGCGACCGCGCCCGGCACACGCGCCAGCATGTCAGACCCTTGAGGAAGCTGGAACGGCATCGACGGCAGGTTCTGCTGTGCCGCCCGCAGCGCTTGGATCATGGCCAGAGCCGTCCAGTCGCGGACGGGGATCGCGCCGCTCTCGGCAGCCGCACGGAACTTTGGCGGCAGCCCAAAAATGTCGAGGCTGGAAAAGCAGAGGTCGATTTCCGCCACCGCGCCCGCCTCGAGCAGAAGTTCAAGCGGCAGGCCGCCGGCCCAGGAGACGTAGCGCAGATCTTTCGCCCCGGACCCAGCGATCGCGCGCAGCAAGGCGATCGGCAACCGGGCGAAGTGATGGCCACCGACCCCGAAAGCATCGCCATCGCCGACCATCGCCGCCAGCCCCTCGATACCGGTGAAGCGAGGCCGGTTCGGCTTGACCAGGGAAACGAACCTGCGATCTGTCACAGCGCGGATGCCTCGATGCGGTAGCGGGTGACGAAGGGTTTTTCGGGCGAGAATTCCAACGCCGTCGCGATGCCGGATTGCGCGATCGGATTGTCGGCCAGCGCGGTCGCCGGACCGAGCCCGAAGGGCGAGCAGATCGGCTCGACGCCGATCGCCACATGACGCCCGTTCCAGGGCGCCGCCTTGCGGCCGCGATTGGAGTACCAGAGCAGAAGGCTCGGGAAGTGCTCCTTCTCCCAGGAAAGCTGCACCCGGTAGCCGTCCTCATGGTTGACGAGCGCCGCCATGCCGTCGACGCCCTCGATCTGCAGCAACTCCTCCGTGGCGGCCGCCAGAGGCAAGCGGGAGGCGTCGATCGTATTCCCAGCGCGCGCCGGCACGGCCGTCAGTTCGAAGAACGATTTGTTCCTGGCAAACAGCTCCGCGCCTGGCTCGACATCATGCGGATAGGTGCGGCCTTCATCGAAGCCATCAAGCTCGAGTGTGGCGGCACCCGTCTCGAACGGCAGCCGGAACACCTGATGCAGGCCGATCGGCAGGCGGCAGGCGCGGCGGACGAATATCCTGAATTCGATGTCGACGGCCGGTGCCGACGGATCGGGCGTTATCGTCCGCTCCACGCGCTCGACCGGGCTTGTCTCAGGATAGGCAAGCGCGAGCGAAAGCGACCCACGGGGGCTGTCGCGCCAGGCCCAGTCATGGTTGGAGCTGTGGCCATGAACTTCTTCGTCAGGACCCGGCGGTCCCATGACGCGCGCCCAGATCGCGGGCCACCCGTCGGCAGACATCGAATAGCCGAAGGGTACGCAGGGCCATTCGCCGCGCAGCTTGCGCAGTATACCTGGCAGCGTTTCCGACTCCGGCTCGTTTGCCCAGGGTGCGATATGCATCGGCGAGACTTGCCGGCCATCTGCCAGCACGAATGTGACCGGCGCCAGCATCGCGCCGAGCCGCTGCACGGTCAGCGCGCCATGCGCCCAGCCGAGGCCGCGATAGTCGTCGCCGCTCATGAGCCGGCCTTCTTCACGGCGCTCCTCTCGGCGAACTCCTTGACGCGCCGCTGGCCGGTCTCGCTGCGGTAGAGGCCGCCCAATATATTGCGCTCCATGGCGAGGCCATCGGCCAGATCGCCAGACACGGCATGGGCTGTCAGGGCTTTCAGGCCTTCGATCGCGGCGGCGGGTTCGGCGGCCATCATCCCTGCCAGTTCCAGCGCGCGCGGCATCAGCCTTTCGACATCGACGATCTCGTTGACCAGGCCGGCGCCGACGAATTCGGAGGCCGGCACGATGGCGCCGGTCATCAGCAGCAGATTGGCGCGGTTGCGGCCAAGCTTGGCGACGCTACGCTGCGTACCGCCGCCACCGGGAATCAGCCCGAGCTTGATCTCCGGCAAGCCGAGTTTCGCATACTGGTTGGCGATGACGATGTCGCAGCACAGCACCAGCTCCATGCCGCCGCCCAGCGCGAAGCCGTTGACCGCCGCGATCACAGGCTTGCGGTTGTCCTCGATCGCCGCGTACATGCGCGTGCCGGCAGCCTGGAACGTGTCGAACTCGGCCGCGGTCTGCGCGGCATATTCCTTGATGTCGGCGCCGGCCATGAAGCCGCGCCCCTCGCCGGTCACCACGATCGCGCCGACGCCCGCGTCGGAGGACAGCGCCTCGAACGCCTCCGTGATCTCGCCTTGCATCAGCCGGTTCATGGCGTTGAGCTGGTCGGCGCGGCGGAAAGTCACGACCGCGACGCGATCGTGGGTTTCGACCGTAAGCGTCTGGTAGGTGCCCATCGTCAGGCCGCGTCCACGGTCATGTCGCCGGACGCCTCGAGCGCCGCGATCTCTTCCTTTGAGAGGCCGAACTCAGCCAGGATCTCGCGCCCATGCTGGCCGACCAGCGGCGCCGGCCGCTCGATGGTCGCGGGCGTCTCGCTCATCTTGACGGCTGGCGCCACCACCCGCACCTTGCCGCCGCGCGGATGCTCGTAGCTGGTGATCATGCCCATATGCGTGACCTGCGGGTCTTCCGCCGCGCGACGGATGTCCTTCACCTCGGCGCACCAGATGTCGGCCTTGAGAAGCCGCGCCAGCAAATCCTGCGTGGCGAATTTCTTCGTCTCGGCGTTGACTTTTTCGAACACCTCGTCGCGCTTGTCGAACAAGGTCTTGAGGTCGTCATAGACGGCGAGCTGCGGCGCTTCCAGAACCTCGTAGAGCGTCTTGAACGGGCTCATGGCGATCGACACGTAGCCGCCATCCTTCGTCTCGTAGATGCCGAACGGCGCCTGCATGCCGGGATGGCCGATGCCGGAATTCGGCCGCACGAAATCCTCGCCGAGATTGAGCACGGCGACATATTCCTGGTTGAGATGCGCCAAGAGGCCGGCCAGCAGGTTGACCTCGATCTTCTGTCCCTTGCCGGTCTTTTCGCGATAGTAGAGCGCCGAGAGGATGCCGTAGACCATGTTCATGGCGCCGATCTGGTCGGCGAGCCCCGCGCCGGCGGGAACCGGAGCCTGGTCGCCCCGGCCGGTGTTGGCGATGAGCCCCGCCAATCCCTGGATCAGCATGTCCTGTCCTGGGCGCTCAACATAAGGGCCTTCCTCGCCGTAGCCCGAACCCGAGCAGTAGATGATGCGCGGATTGACGGCCTTGAAGTCCTC
>NZ_RZTO01000048.1:0-14780 GCF_003997225.1 Mesorhizobium sp. M2C.T.Ca.TU.002.02.1.1 | reverse complement strand
GCAGATCGTGCGCGACCTCGTCGAGGTCGCCATCGGCCTGGCGCGCGAGAAGATGCGCGGGGACGTCAATGCGCGCGCCCAGGTCAATGCCGAGGAACGCGTGCTGGAAGCGCTCGTCGGCAAGACGGCGAGCCCGGCCACGCGTGACAGCTTCCGCAAGAAGCTGCGCGACGGCGAGCTCGACGACAAGGAGATCGAGATCGAGGTGGCCGACACCGGCACCGGCGGCATGCCCGGCTTCGAGATTCCCGGCATGCCGGGCGCCAATGTCGGCGTGCTCAACATCAACGACATGCTGTCGAAGGCGATGGGCGGCCGCAAGACCAAGACCCGCAAGACCACGGTGCGCGATTCCTACGCGCTGCTGGTCAATGACGAGTCCGACAAGCTGCTCGACCAGGACGAGGTGGTGCGCAGGGCGCTGGAATCGGCCGAGAATGACGGCATCGTCTTCCTCGATGAGATCGACAAGATCGCCGCCAGGAGCGACATTTCGGGCGGTCCGTCGCGCGAAGGCGTGCAGCGCGACCTGCTGCCGCTCGTCGAAGGCACCACCGTCGCGACCAAATACGGGCCGATCAAGACCGACCATATATTGTTCATCGCGTCCGGCGCCTTCCACGTCTCCAAGCCGTCGGACCTGCTGCCGGAGCTGCAGGGCCGCCTGCCGATCCGCGTCGAGTTGCGCGCGCTGGAGAAGTCGGATTTCGTGCGCATCCTCACCGAGACCGAGGCGAGCCTCATCAAGCAGTATATCGCGCTGATGAAGACCGAGGGCGTCGAGCTGACCTTCACCGACGACGCCATCGATTCGCTGGCCGGCATCGCCGTCGACCTCAACGCCAGCGTCGAGAATATCGGCGCGCGGCGCCTGCAGACGGTGATGGAGCGCGTGCTGGACGAGATCTCCTACGACGCGCCCGACCGCCACGGCACCCAGGTCACCATCGATGCCGCCTATGTCGAGAAGCATGTCGGCGACCTGTCGCGCAACACCGACCTGTCGCGCTTCATCCTTTAAGCTCTGTCGTGGTTTCGGGCTGGCCCTCGGGCTGGCCCGAAGCACCCTCCCATGCAAAGTGTGGCCAAATGGAAGCATCTGGCCACCATTCTTGGTGGGGGCTCGAAGCCTTCTCTCGACTCTGCGACGCGCTTTACCTAGTTTGCCGCGGATTCGAAAGCGGCGGCGTATGAAGAAACTTATCCTGCTTTTTCTCGGTATGGCCCTGGCGGCGGCGGCGACGATCGCCGATGCCGCGACGATGGTGCCGCCGGGCAACCGCAACAGCGTGCAGCCGGATATTCCGGGCGCTTCCAGCCGGCGCACCCAGGCCACCAACACAACCTTCCAGGCCAAGTACCGCAAGGTCTACGCGCTCTTGCAGAACGATGCCGAATTGCGCGGCAAGATCAGGAAGGTGGCGGCGGCCTACGGCATCGACCCCATGCATATCGTCGGCGCCATCGTCGGCGAGCATACTTACAATGTCGACGCGTATGACCGCCTGCAGACCTATTACGTCAAGGCGATCTCCTATCTGTCGAGCAAGCTCTCCTTCGCCTATCACGGCGAGGACATCTCGGACTTCATCCAGCGGCCGGAATTCAAGAAATGCGCCGGCATGGACGACAGCTACGATCTGTGGGAATGCCGCGAGCAGGTCTGGAACCACTCCTTCCGCGGCAAGACCGTCGGCGGCGAGGACTTCCCCAACGACCGCTTCGGCGCCACCTTCTTCCAGCCCTATTACGCCGGGCAGACCTTCGGCCTCGGCCAGTTGAACCCGCTGACCGCGCTGCAGATGAGCGATCTGGTGCACAAGGTCTCCGGCCTGCCGAGGCTTGATGTCGATGATCCCAACGCCGTCTACAAGACCATCATGGATCCGGACCTGACGCTGCCTTACGTCGCCGCGACCATCAGGAAGTCGATCGACGCCTACCGCGGCATCGCCGGTTTCGACATCTCGAAGAATCCTGGCCTGACCGCCACGCTCTACAATGTCGGCAATCCCGAGCAGCGCGCCTACGCACTGAAGGAAGAGAACGAAAAGCGCCGCGCCGCCGGCGAGCCCGAAAAGCTGCCCGAGGAGAACTATTACGGCTGGCTGGTCAACGACAAGCTGGACGAGCTTAAGGCGCTGTTTTAGCGGACCTCACGCCGCCAGCAGCGACTTCAGCTTGACCGCTTGCGAGCCGAGCGCGTCCGGCGCCGGGCTTGCCCGCTTGACGATCAGCATTTCCGCCAGTCGGATGTCGCGCGCCACCGCGTTGCCGGGGCCGATGCCGCTGGCTGCGACCAGCCTGCCGTCTTCGGCCAGATGGAACAGGATGAAGGCACTGTCGTCGAGATCGCGCCGCACGATGCTCTTGCCTTCGTCGGGCAGCCCGGCGATTTGCAGGGTCAGCCCATATTGATCCGACCAGAACCACGGCACGGCCGCGTGCGCCTCACCGGCGCCCAGCATGTTCTTCGCGGCCAAAGCGCCCTGCTCCTGCGCGTTGCGCCAGGCCTCCAACCGTACCCGACGGCCGCCATAGACGGCGAGCGGGAACGAGCAGCAATCGCCGGCGGCGAAGATATCCGGGTCGGCGGTGCGCAAATGTTCGTCCACGGCGATGCCGTTGTCGATCGCCAAACCCGCCTCGGCGGCGAGCGCCGTCACCGGCACCGCGCCTATGCCGATCACAACGAGATCGGCGACGACCGTCTGTCCATCGGCCAGCGTGATGGCGACTTCCTTGCCGTCATCGGCAATCGCGGCGATCCCTTGGCCGGTGCGGATCGCAACGCCCTCGGCCTCATGCGCCTTGTGGATGATTTCGGCGATTTCCGCCGGCACGCCGCGCGTCAGGATGCGCGGCTGCGCCTCGATGACGGTGACCGTGGCGCCGAGCTTGCGCGCTGCCGCGGCAAGCTCCAGGCCGATGAAGCCGCCACCGATGACGGCGACGCGGTTTCCGGCGCTGAGATGGGCGCGGATGGCCAAAGCGTCGTTGAAGGTCCTCAGATAAACGCAGCGCGGCCCGAGCCCCGGCATCGGCAGCTTGCGCGGTACGGAGCCGGTCGCCACCAGCAGCTTGTCGTAGGAAAGGGAAGAGCCGTCCGACAGCTGCGCGGTGTGCGCGGTGCGATCGATCGCGACGGCCCGGACGGAATGGATGTGGCGGATCGAGCGTTCGGCGAACAGTTCGTCGCTGGCGATCGCCTTGATGACCGGAGCCTCGCCGGTCATCGCGTCCTTCGACAGTGGCGGCCGCTCGTAAGGCAGATGCGGCTCGTCGCCGACCAGCGTGACCGGCCCTTCATAGCCGAGATCGCGGAGCGCAAGCGCCGCGCGTCCGCCGCACTCGCCGGCCCCGATGATCACCATCCCCGCCATTGTCTCACCCGATCTGGATCAGGACTTTTCCGGCATCGACCTTGACCGGATAGGTCTTGAGATTGACGCAGACCGGCGCGCCGCGCGCGTCGCCGGTCTTGTAGTTGAAGCGGCCATTGTGCTTGGGGCATTCGATGATGTCGTCCATCACCAGCCCGTCGGCCAGATGCACCTTTTCATGCGTGCACAGGCCGTCGGTCGCGAAATATTCGTCGTCCGGGCTGCGGTAGATGGCGAAGGTGCGGCCGGCATGGTCGAACCGCATCACGTCCTCTTCGTCTATATCTCCGGCCGCGCAGGCCTCGACCCAGTCGCTCATATTGTTCTCCGCGAAATCGGTTGGTTAAGCTCTTCGGCAGTTCATTCGGCCGCGGCCGCCACCGGATTGTCGTTGTGCAGTTCTTCCCGGTAGGGCTTCGCCGTCGGCGGCAGCGCGCGCTTGAGGAAATAATCCTCGTTGCGCAGCTGGCGCAGGAAAGCCGGGATCATCTCGCGGTAGCCGGCGAGGATCGACGGCGTCGGCGCCGGCAAATCGTGCCTGATCATCCCATGCAGCTTCGGCAGCGCGTGATAGGGCACCATCGGGAACATGTGGTGCTCCACATGGTAGTTCATGTTCCAGTAGATGAAGCGGCTGATCGGGTTCATGTAGACGGTGCGGCTGTTCAGCCTGTGATCGATGACATTCTCAGCCAGCCCGCCATGCTGCAGCAGGCCGGTCATGACGTGATGCCAGGCGCCATAAAGACGAGGCAGGCCGACGAGCATCAGCGGCAGCCAGGAATGCAGGTAGAGGGCCAAGGCGATGGTCACCAGATAGATGGCGAGCCAGATGCGGGCCACGCGGATCGCCTTCGGCTGCTCCTGCTCGGGGATGAAGGTCTTTTCCGCGGCGCTGATGACGCCGGCGGCGTTGCGCACCATGTCGGCCATCGCATGCCAGGCGTCGAGGATGCCGAAGAAGTTCAGGACCACGCGCAAAAGGTCCGGCGGGCGCATGACGGCGATCTCCGGGTCGCGGCCGACGATGATCGTGTCCGTGTGGTGGCGCGTGTGGCTCCAGCGCCAGGTCACCGGGTTGCGCATGATCATGAAGCAGGCGAGCTGGTAGATGGCATCGTTCATCCACTGCGTGCGGAAGGCCGTGCCGTGGCCGCATTCGTGCCAGCGGGAATCAGTCGAGGAACCGTAGAGCGTGCCGTAGACGAAGAAGAACGGCACGCACCACCAACTGCCCCAGAACCAGATGCCGCCCGCGGCGCTGACGACGAAGGCGCCCAGCCAGATGATGGTGTCGCGGATCGCCGGCTGGTCGGAGCGCTGCATCAGCTCCTTCATCTGCTTGCGCGGGATCTCGGTGTGGTACCACTCGGCCGCCGCCAGCCCGTTCTCGACCGCGAGCCTGGCGTCTCGTCCAGTCAGGCTGTAGTCGCGCGGCGACGCCGCCGAAGACGTGATTGCCGTCATTGGGGTTCCTCCGCCAGCGCCTTGGCGACCGCCCCGACCATGCAGGGCTCACGCATCGCTGACTTTCCACTTCAGCATAGTCGCAAGGTCTGATAGGCTCAACATCACAAAGATAGTTTCTATCATTTCCTATCAGAATGATATATCTTCGGTCGTGTTGACGAGGAAGCATTGATGGCAAAGCGGCCGACCATTACCGATCTCGCGCGCATCTCCGGCGTCAGCGTCGCCACCGTCGACCGGGTGCTGAACAGCCGCCTGCCGGTGCGTGAGGAAACGGCGCGCCGGGTCTACGACGCCGCGACCGAGATCGGCTATCACGCCGCCGGGCTGATCAAGCAGCGCATGCGCCAGGAATTGCCGGAATACCGGCTCGGCTTCCTGCTGCTCAGGGGCAATGACGTCTTCTATGGTGATTTCGCCAGGGAGCTTGAGCTGGCGGTCGCGCAGTCGCAACGCTTCCGCGGCGTTGCGACGGTCGAGTTCGCCACTTCGCTGGTGCCTGACGAGATCGCAGCCCAGATGCGCAAACTGGCGGCCAAGTCGAGAGCCATCGCCGTCGTCGGCCCGGACCATCCCAACCTGACGGCGGCCGTGGAGGCGCTGAAGGCGAGGGGGCAGCCGGTCTTCTCGTTGCTGTCCGACTTTGCCGCCGGCATCCGCGAGGGCTATGTCGGTCTCGACAACCGCAAGGTCGGGCGCAGCGCGGCCTGGATGATCGCCAAGGCCGCCAGGAAGCCGGGCAAGGTCGCGCTTTTCGTCGGCAGCCACCGCTTCCACGGCCATGAGCTGCGCGAGATCGGCTTCCGCTCTTTCTTCCGCGAGCATGCGCCGGACTTCACCTTGCTGGAGACGCTGGTCAACCTCGAGGCCAATGACGTGACGCATGACGCCATGCTCGACCTCCTGGCGCGCCATCCCGATCTTGCCGGCTGCTATGTCGCCGGCGGCGGCATGGAAGGCGCGGTCTCGGCGCTGAGGACGGCGCGCCCGGCCGAGATGCCGGTCGTCATCTGCAACGAGATCAACGCCGTCTCGCGCGCCGCACTTGCCGACAACATCCTCACCATGGTGATCTCGACGCCGCTCGCAGCGCTCTGCCGGGAACTCGTCGGGCTGATGGCGCACGCCATCGAAAGCGGTGCCGCCAATGCGCCGGGACAGACCTTCCTGCCCTTCGACATCTACCTGCCGGAAAACATCTAGATCCCCCGAGCCGATGTGAAAGAACCCATCAGGCTGATAGATTCTTTCACCGCGCTTTGCTCCGATTTGGACTCAGGTTTCGACGATCATGGCCCCTCGTCACGCCGATAGTGATCGAAAAACCGGCCGTCCCGGTCGGAATCGCCCTTGACGTTTCCGAAACGAAATGGAATAAATATTTCACTAACTAGGCTTTTTGGTCCTTTCGTTCCGGAACGCCTGTTCGAACGGAGGAAGAGGCGTTCCAGCCGGATTGGCGACGCCGCGTGGCCGCAGGGAGAGATTCCCCGGGCAAACCGGGGATTCCGGTTCAATGGGTGCAGCCGGACACCAAGTGGAGGAGAATAAAATGAAGAAACTTCTTTTGGGCGTCGCGCTTTCGGCGCTGATGTGTTCATCCGCCTTCGCCGCCAAGATCGGCGTTTCGATGGCTCTTTTCGACGACAACTTCCTCACCGTGCTGCGCAACGGCATGATCGCGCAGGCCAAGGGCATGAGCGGCGTCGAGCTGCAGGTCGAGGACGCGCAGAACGATGTCGCCAAGCAGCTCGACCAGATCAAGAACTTCGCCGCCTCGGGCGTCGACGCCATCATCGTCAATCCGGTCGACACCTCGGCCACCCAGGCGATGTCGGACGCGGCCGCCGCGGCCAAGATCCCGCTGGTCTATGTCAACCGCGAGCCGGTCAACGTCGATAAGCTGCCCGACAACCAGGCCTTTGTCGCTTCGAACGAGGCCGAATCCGGCACGCTCGAGACCAAGGAAGCCTGCCGCCTGTTCAAGGAAGCCGGCAAGAAGGAAGCCAATGTCTATGTGATCATGGGTGAGCTCTCCAACCAGGCCGCGGTGCAGCGCACCAAGGACATCGAGGAAGTGATCGCCACCCCGGACTGCAGCTTCATCAAGATCATCGACAAGCAGACCTCGAACTGGAAGCGTGACGAAGCGCAGAACCTGATGACCAACTGGCTGTCGTCGGGCAAGGCCTTCGACGGCGTCATCGCCAACAACGACGAAAGCGCCATCGGCGCCATCCAGGCGATGAAGGCAGCCAATATCGACATGAAGTCGGTCGTCGTCGGCGGCGTCGACGCCACGCAGGACGCGCTGGCCGCGATGCAGGCGGGCGATCTCGACGTCACCGTCTTCCAGGACGCGGCCGGCCAGGGCGCCGGCGCGCTCGATGCGGCGCTGAAGCTTTCCAAGGGCGAGAAGGTGGAACACAAGGTCTACATCCCGTTCCAACTCGTCACCCCGGCGAACATCGACAAGTTCTTGAAGAAGAACTGAGACGCGCCCGCGCAATTCCCGGAAAACCGTGCCGCGGCTTTCGGTATGGAATTGCGTGAAGACAACCGCGGAGTGGTGCCGCGACGCATCGGACTGGCTGAAACCGGCTGCTGACGAAGCGGCGCCGCTCCTCTCCCCTCCCGCCCGACAGGGCGGGAGAACGGGCGCGGTCATTCGGAGGAAGAAGACGTGTCACAGACATCGCATGGCATTGGCGGGCTGAGCTATGACGCCAAGAAGCGTCCATGGCCGGCCGAGTTCAACGTGTTCCTGGCGCTGGTCATCCTTGTCGCCGCCTTTGAGCTGATCGGCCGTGTCTTCCTCGGCGACAGCTTCCTGTTCAACACCCGCGAGAACGTCTCGGGCCTGTTCAACGAGCAGCGCCTGCAGATCATCATCCTGCAGGTTTCGATCGTCGGCATCATCGCCATCGGCGTCACCCAGGTCATCATCTGCGGCGGCATCGATCTGTCCTCGGGCTCGATCGTCGGCGCCACCGCCATGATCGCCATGAGCTTCGCCCAGGTCGCGACCGTCAACGGCAATCCCAATCCCAAGGCGATGTTCATCGACTATGGCTGGACCGACCTGCCGGTGATCGTGCCGCTGCTGGTCGCGATCGGCTGCGGCCTGATCGCCGGCCTGATCAACGGCCTCTTGATCGCCTACACGCGTATCCCGCCCTTCATCGCCACGCTCGGCATGATGGTCACCGCCCGCGGCATCGCCAAATGGTGGTCGAAGGGCCAGCCGATCTCGTTCCCGACCGACAGCTTCGCGGCCATCGGCAAGGGCCTGATGCCCGTCGTCATCTTCATCTCGCTGGCGATCCTGTTCCAGCTCATCTTGACCTACACGAAATACGGCAAGCACTGCTACGCCATCGGCTCCAACGAGGACGCCGCGCGCATGTCCGGCATCAAGATCGCCAACCACAAGGTGCTGGTCTATGCCATCGCCGGCATCCTGGCCGCGATCGCCGCGGTGGTGCTCTCCTCCAAGAACCTCACCGCCCAGGCCGGCATGGGCGTCATGTACGAGCTCGATGCCATCGCCATGGCGGTCATCGGCGGTGTCTCGCTCTCGGGCGGCCGCGGCTCGATCATCGGCACCGTCATCGGCTCGCTGATCTTCGGCGTCATCATTTCCGGCTTCACCTTCCTGCGCCTCGACGCCTACTATCAGGAGATGGTCAAGGGCGTGATCATCGTCGGCGCGGTCGTTCTCGATCAATGGCGCCAGCGCCGCCGCGCGATAGGAGCTTGACCATGTCGGACATCGTTCTGAAGACCGAAAACCTCACCAAGCATTATGGCGGCGTGCATGCGCTGCAGGAGGCGAATTTCGAGCTGCGCAAGGGCGAGCATGTCGCCATCATGGGCGACAATGGCGCCGGCAAGTCGACCTTCGTGCGCCAGATCACCGGCGTCGAGCAGCGCACCGACGGCAAGATCTGGTTCGACGGCAAGGAGGTGAACTTCGCCGGCCCGATCGAGGCGCGCGAGGCGGGCATCGAGACCGTGTTCCAGAACCTCGCTTTGGCCGACGACCTCGACGTGCCCTCCAACCTCTTCCTCGGCCGCGAGAAGGTGCTGTTCAACCTCGGCCCCTTCTCGATCCTCGACCGCAAGGCGATGCGCAAGGCGACCGAGGCGGCGCTTGTTCGCACGGCGGTGAAGATCCCCAACCTCTCCAGCACCATCCGCCACATGTCGGGCGGCCAGCGCCAGTGCGTGGCGATCGCCAGGACCGCGACCTTCGCCTCCAAGCTGATCATCATGGACGAGCCGACGGCAGCGCTCGGCGTGCAGGAGACGGCGCAGGTCGAAAACATCATCCGCACGCTGAAGGAAAACGGCGAGCCGCTGATCCTGGTCAGCCACAACATGCGCCAGGTGTTCGACCTGGTCGACCGCATCGTCGTCTTCCGCCGCGGCCGCATCGTCGCCAATTTGCGCAAGCAGGACACCGACGGCAACGACATCGTCGCCTACATCACCGGCGCGAAGACCGGACAGGCGGAACTTCAGGCTGCCTGACGGGCGTCACGACTGGATCACCAATCTTCCACGCCAAAAGGCGCGGATATGCCTATAAAACCCACCTCGAAGGACATTCCATGACACTCCGCTTCGCTCTCCTCGGCGCCGGCCGCATCGGCAAGGTGCATGCCCGCGCCGTCGCCTCCAACCCGCAGGCCAGGCTGGTGGCCGTGGCCGATGCCTTCGAGAAGGCGGCGACGGAACTGGCCACCGCCTATGGCGCCGAAGTCCGCACGATCGACGCCATCGAGCAGGCCAGGGACATCGATGCGGTCATCATCTGCACGCCGACCGACACCCATGCCGACCTCATCGAGCGCTTCGCCAAGGCCGGCAAGGCGATCTTCTGCGAGAAGCCGATCGACCTCTCCGTCGAGCGCGTCGAAAAATGCCTGGCCGTGGTCGAGAAGACCGGAGCCACGCTGATGGTCGGCTTCAACCGCCGCTTCGACCCGCATTTCGCCGCCGTGCGCAAGGCGATCGACGACGGCGCCATCGGCGCAGTCGAGATGGTCACCATCACGTCGCGCGATCCCGGCGCTCCGCCGCTCGACTACATCGCCCGCTCGGGCGGCATTTTTCGCGATATGACCATCCATGATTTCGACATGGCGCGCTTTCTGCTCGGCGAGGAGCCGGTTGCGGTGAGCGCCCATGCCTCGGTGCTGGTCGACAAGAAGATCGGCGATGCCGGCGATTTCGATTCGGTCAGCGTCATCCTCGAAACCGCGTCCGGCAAGCAGGCGGTCATCTCCAACTCGCGCCGCGCCACCTATGGCTACGACCAGCGCATCGAGGTGCATGGCTCGAAAGGCATGGTCGCGGCCGAGAACCAGCGGCCGGTCTCGATCGAGCTCGCCAACGACAAGGGCTACACCCGTCCGCCGCTGCACGACTTCTTCATGACCCGCTACATCGACGCCTATGCCAACGAGATCGCCTCCTTCATCGCCGCGGCAACCGCGGGCAAGAAGGCGGCGCCGAGCGGCAAGGATGGGCTCGTTGCGCTGAAGCTGGCCGATGCGGCGCTGAAATCGGCGAAGACGGGCAAGACCGTCCGCGTCGACTAGTCCGGCTGGGCGAACGCTTTGAAGGATGGTCGGTTTGTTGGTCTGCAAGGCTAGGCGATTGGCCGGAACATCCGTCACGTCGTCATCCACGGGCGGAGCAAGGAGCGAAGCGACGCGCGCAGACCCGAGGATCCATGCCGTTACGTTGAAACGATGCTGACGGCGCAGTTCTGCTCCGCCGCGTTCTTCGGCCGGGATCACGGCATGGATCCTAGGGTCTACGCGACGGAGCTGCGCTCCTGCTTCGCCCTAGGATGACGAAGTCGGGGACGCCTCGGCCGAATTATCAACGTTGCGGCAAGACACCTGGAAGCCGATCGGAACGTCAATGAATCTCGAAAATCCATTGGTCATTCAAAACACAGGAGCACAGCGATGAGCGGTTTGGCCGGTCGCAATTCAGAAACGCGCGCCATCGTCACCGGCGGCGCGCAGGGCATTGGCTTCGCGGTTGCCGAGGCCTTGGCCGACGAGGGCTGTCGCGCATTGGCGTTGATCGGCCGCTCGCAGGAGAAGGGCGACAAGGCGGTCGCGGCGCTCAAGAAGAATGGCGTCGACGCCATCTTCATCAGCGCCGATGTCGCCAAGGTCGCCGACTGCAAGCGCGCCGTCGAGACGGCGGTCAAGCATTTCGGCATGCTGAATGCGCTGGTCAATGCCGCGGCCACGTCCGCGCGCGGCTCGTTGATCGAGACCACCGAGGAGTTGTTCGACCAGATCTTCGACACCAATGTGCGCGGTCCCTTCTTCCTGATGCAGGGCCTGGTTGCGCATCTGCTCGAACGCAAGGCGCCGGGTTCGATCGTCAACGTGCTGTCGATGTCGGCGCATGCCGGCCAGTCGTTCCTCACGCCCTATTCGACCAGCAAGGGCGCGCTGATGACGCTGACCAAGAATGTCGCCAGCTCCTACCGGAAGAACCGCATCCGCTGCAACGCCGTGCTGCCCGGCTGGATGGACACCGAGGGCGAGGACATCGTGCAGAAGAAATGGCACGACGCCCCGGACGACTGGCTGCAAAAGGCCGAGGCCGCGCAGCCCATGGGCCAGTTGGTGAAGCCCGCGCAGCTTGCCCGGCTGATCACCTATATGGTCAGCCCCCAGGCCGGCGTCATGACCGGCTCGTTGGTCGATTATGACCAGAACATTGCCGGCGTGATCGGGGAGTAGAGGCATCGGCTGCCGATGCGCGGACTATAAAGTCCGCGCGCTTGCCTGTTGCCGCACCGTCGCTTCATACTCATGTTATCAGAGCCAACATGGGGTGGGATGATGTCTATGCCCAAGGATAACAGCTGGACTGTTGCAGGGGCAAAAGCCCGGCTCGCCGAGGTTGTCGAGCTGGCTCAGCATGCTCCGCAGACGATCACCCGAAACGGCAGACCAAGCGTGGTCATCGTGTCGGCCGAAGAATGGCTTCGAAAGACCAGGCGAAAGGGCACGCTTGCGGAATTCCTGTTGGAGTCGCCGCTACGCGGCTCCGATATCAACCTTGAACGTTAGCGGAACGGTCGCGTGCGATGAGAAACCTTCATTCCATCAGACAGGTGACAACCGCCCTCGCATCGACTATATGAGCCGCATGATCCACCTGACCGCCTCGTTTTGGTACTTTAGCTACGGTAGCTCGCTGGCGGCGGGAGGATTGCGCTCGATCTGAGAACTCCAGATCAAAATCCGACAAGCCGCCAGACCTGGCGGCTTTTTTGTTTCAGCCGGCAGGTCTCCTAACCAGGAGCAGAAAGCCGTGTTGACCACCACAGACGACCTTCGGGTCAGAGAACTCAAAGTCCTGAGCACGCCGGAAGAGGTGATGCGCGAGATACCGCGCTCGCTCACGGCGACGCGCACCGTTGCCGCTTCACGCAACGCCATCCATTCCATCCTCACGGGGGCCGACGATCGACTGGTGGTCATCGTCGGCCCTTGTTCCATCCACGATCCGGTCGCCGCCGTGGACTACGCCAGCCGTCTGGCGGCGCTGCGCGAGGCCCTGGCCGACCGGCTCGAGATCGTCATGCGCGTCTATTTTGAGAAGCCGCGCACCACGGTCGGCTGGAAGGGCCTCATCAACGACCCCGACCTTGACGGCAGCTTCAACATCGACAAGGGCTTGCGCATGGCGCGCAACGTCTTGTCGGCCGTCAACAATCTCGGCCTGCCGGCGGCAACCGAATTCCTCGACATGACCACGCCGCAATATATCGCCGACCTCGTCGCCTGGGGCGCCATCGGCGCGCGAACCACCGAAAGCCAGATCCATCGCGAGCTGGCCTCGGGTCTCTCCTGCCCGGTCGGTTTCAAGAACGGCACCGACGGCAATCTCCGGATCGCCGGCGAAGCGGTGAAGTCGGCCGCCCAGCCGCATCATTTCATGGCGGTGACCAAGGGCGGCCGCAGCGCCATTGCCGCGACCACCGGCAATGAGGATTGCCATGTCATCCTGCGCGGCGGCATCACGCCGAACTACGATGCCGCAAGCGTCGAGGCTGCCGCCGCCGAGCTTGGCCGCATCGGCGTCGCGCCGCGGCTGATGATCGATGTCAGCCACGCCAACAGCGCCAAGAAGCCGGAGAACCAGCCGAAGGTCGCGCATGACGTGGCGGGCCAGGTCGCTTCCGGCGACGAGCGCATCATCGGCGTCATGATCGAGAGCAATCTCGTCGCCGGTCGGCAGGACGTCGTGCCCGGCAAGCCGCTTGTCTACGGCCAGAGCATCACCGACGGCTGCATCGACTGGGCGACCACCGAGACCGTGCTGCACGGCCTTGCCGGCGCCGTCGAATGGCGCCGGTCGGTGAAGCGCGAAATGCTCGCCAGCCGGCAAGGCGCTGCCTGAGCGAAATGTTGGAGAGGGTGGCGCTCACGCCGCCCTCAGCCCTTCCCACGCGGTGAATATCGAAACTGCGAAGAGCAGCAGGCCCGCTGTTCTGCCTGCAACTATGGTCGCCTTCGGATTGTCGACCAGCAGCTCCCGGCTGCGCCCTGCGGTGACGGCAAGCCCGCCATAGACCGCAGCCTGCGTGGCGACCGTCAGCAGTCCCATGATGGTCGCCTGCATCCAGATCGGACCGTAAGCCGGCTTCAGGAATTGCGGATAGACGGCAAGGATGAAGAGATAGGCTTTCGGGTTGATCAGGCAGGTGGCCAGGCCCTGGCGAAATGCCTTCCAGGCCGAGCGGCTCCCCGTGGGGCCGTCGTCGCCGACGGTGATCGAGCTGCGCATCAGCGAAATGCCGATATAGGCCATGTAGGCGGCGCCGGCGACCAGCAGCGGCGTGAACAGCACCGGCACGAAATGCATGAGCAGGCCGACGCCGACCGCCCCGTTCAACGTGTGCACCGCGCCGCCCAGCATGATGCCGGCGGTGGCCGCCAGGCCGCGATTGCTGCCACCGGTCAGCGCGTTGGCCAGCACGAACAGCATGTCCATGCCCGGGACGGCGATGATGCCGAAAAGAAGCACGAAGAACAGCCAGAGGTTTTCGGCATAGCTCATGTCAGTTGCCTGTCGCTTCGGTCGCTTGCCCACAAAGGAACCTGTTGATTTTCAAGCGTGTAGACGGCCCTATAGGTCAAGCCAACTGACGAGGGTGTGTCAGTTGCGTTTCAGCCGGGTGGAAAAATGCGCAAGGCCTCGCGCCTCTTCGAGATCATCCAGATCCTGCGGCTGGCCAAGGGGCCGGTGACGGCGGCGACGATCGCAGAGCGGCTGGAGGTGACCGTGCGCTCGGTCTATCGCGACATCGTCGCCCTGCAGGCGATGCGCGTGCCGATCGAGGGCGGGCGCGGCATCGGCTATATCCTGCGCCCCGGCTTCGACCTGCCGCCGCTGATGTTTTCCATCGAGGAGATGGAGGCGATCGTGCTGTCGCTGGCGTTGCTCGAACGCACCGGCGACGATGAGCTCAAGCAAGCGGCAAAACGCGTCGGAGCCAAGATCGCCGGCGCCGTGCCGCCGCCATTACGGCAGACGCTCGACGCCAACGCAATCCATGCCTGGGGCTTCGCGCCGCCATCCGCCGCCGCCGTCGACCTCGCCCTGGTCCGCCGCGCCATCCGCGATGAGGAGAAGCTCAGCCTCTCTTATCGCGACGAGGCGGGACGGGCGACCGACCGCGTCATCCGTCCGGTCGCGCTGATCTATTATGCCGAGACCGCCAACGTCGTCGCCTGGTGCGAATTGCGCCAGGCCATCCGCAATTTCCGCAGCGACCGCATCGAGGATTGCCGGCCGGCGGGCCTGTGGTTCAAGGGCGAGGGCGACCGGCTGCGGCAGGTCTGGGTCGACGGCTGGGAGATCAATTCCGCGGCCGCCGCC
>NZ_RZTO01000489.1:0-4761 GCF_003997225.1 Mesorhizobium sp. M2C.T.Ca.TU.002.02.1.1 | reverse complement strand
CGAAAGCCCCGACCTGGAAGTGGGAGCGAGCCCACGCGCGGGCGCCATGCTGGCGCGCGCAGCGCGCGCCAGGGCGGCGCTCGACGGCCGCAACTATGTCATCCCGGACGACGTCAAGGCCTTGGCCGTGCCGGCGCTGCGCCACCGCGTCGTGCTCTCACCGGCCGCGCAGATCGACGGGCGCCTGGTCGAGCAGATCGTCTCCGACCTCGTCGACCATACGGAAGCGCCGCGTTGATCTATCCGAGCGGACGAGCGGTCTGGGCAGCGGCGGCGGGAGCGATCCCCGCCTTCCTGATCGCGCTCGCGCTTCCGCATGTCTGGTATCTCGGCCTGTTGTGGATCTGCGTGCTCCTTGCCTTCCTGGCGGTGGACGCGGCCGCGGGCAGAGGCCGCGCCGCGCTCGACGCCACGCTGACGGCGCCGCCGCAGGTGGGCATCGGCGGGCGCTTCACGCTGCACATCGCGGCCGGTGTCGGGGCAAGGCTTAGGCGCCTGCAGGCGCGTGTGGGGCATGACCAGCGCCTGCAGCCGGTCGCGGGCACCGGCGGCGCGCTGCCGGCCAATGGCGGCACGCTCGACCTCGAATTCGAGGCCATCCGCCGCGGCATCGCCAGCTTCGACCGGCTCTGGCTGCGCTGGCAAGGTCCGTTCGGGCTGGTGTGGAACCAGGTCATATTGCCGATCGACCGCAAGGTTGCGGTGCTGCCCAATGTCAACAGCGCGCGCGACGAGGCGATCACGCTGCTGCAGCGCTCGGCCCTTGCCGACGGCCATGCGCAGAAGCGCGCCGGCCAGGGCCGCGAGTTCGAGGCGCTGAAGGACTACCAGCCCGGCATGGGCCGGCGCATGATCGACTGGAAGCGCAGCGCCCGTCACGGCAAGCTTTTGGCGCGCGAGTTCCGGATCGAGGAAAACAACAACATCGTCCTGGCCATCGATAGCGGCCGCCTGATGTGCGAACCGGTCGACGGCGTGCCGAAGGTCGACCGCGCGGTGACGGCGGCGCTTCTGTCGGCCTTCATCGCGCTCAAGGGCGGTGATCTCGTCAGCCTGTTTTCCTTCGACGCCCGGCCGCGCGTCTCCAGCGGCGCGGTACGCGGCTCGCCGAGCTTCACCATGATCCAGAAGCGCGCCGCCGAGATCGACTATTCGACCGAGGAGACCAATTTCACCCTGGCGCTGACCACCCTGTCAGCCAAGCTCGACCGTCGCTCGCTGGTCATCGTCTTCACCGATTTCGTCGACCCGATCAGCGCCGAGCTGATGCTGCGCACCGTCGGCCGGCTGACCGAGCGGCATCTGGTGCTGTTCATGCTGATGAAGGATGTGGAGCTTGAAACGCTGGCCGATATGGCGCCAGCGGCGCCGGAGGACGTCGCCCGCTCCGTCACCGCCGGCGACCTGTTGCGGCAACGGCAGGTGGTGATCGGCAGGCTCAGGCTGCTTGGCGCGCATGTCATCGAGGCCGACCACCAGCGGCTCGGCCCGGCGCTGGTCGAGCGCTATATCCAGCTCAAGGAGGAGAACCTCTTATGACGCTGTCCGCCGGCGCCGATGCTGTCCGCCAGTCGCTGGCAAGCTTCCGCCAGGAACGCGAGGCCGACTGGAAAGCCTTCGAGGCACTGCTGGCGCGCGTCGAGAAGCGCGCGCCGCGCGCGCTGTCGGAGGACGAGCTTCTGTCGCTTCCGCTCCTCTACCGCTCGGCGCTGTCCTCGCTTTCGGTGGCGCGAGCGACCTCGCTCGACAGCGCGCTGATCGCCTATCTCGAGGCGTTGTGCCTGCGCGGCTATTTCTATCTCTATGGCGCTCGGCGATCCTTGAGGACACGGATCGGCGACTTCTTCCTGCACGATTGGCCGGCCGCGATCCGCGATCTGTGGCGCGAGGTGTGGGCGTCCGTCGGTTTGACGGTGATCGGCGCGATCGCCGGCTATTGGCTGGTCGCCTCCGACAAGCGCTGGTACGACGCCATCATCGCGCCGAGCCTGACGGGCGGGCGCAACCCGGATTCGCCGGCTGAGACGCTGCGCGCCGTGCTTTACGGCGGCGGCGATCATTTCCTGTCGGGGTTCGCCGCCTATCTCTTCACCCACAACACGCAGGTCTCGATCCTGGCCTTCGCGCTGGGCTTCGCCTTCGCGGTGCCCAGCGTGCTGATCATCCTGATGAATGGCTGCATGCTCGGCGCCATCTTCCAGATCTATGCCGCGAAGGGCCTGGGCTTCGAGCTCGGCGGCTGGCTTTCGATCCATGGCACGACGGAACTGTTCGCCATCGCGATTGCGGGTGCCGCCGGCATGCGCATCGGCACCAGCATCGCCTTTCCCGGCGAGCTGACCCGCATGTCGGCTGCCGCCCGGGCCGGGCGCGTGGCCGCGACCGCCATGATCGGCGTCACGGTGATGCTGCTTTTCGCCGGACTGCTGGAAGGCATCGGCCGGCAAACGATCACCAGCGATCTCGCCCGCTATTCGATCGGCGGCGGCATGCTGGCCTTCTGGATTTGCTATTTCTACCTGTTCCGGATGGTGCGGCATGGCGACCGCTAGGACAGCGAAGGTCAAGGACCCGGCGGCATTGATCCGCCCGTTGGTGACGCCGGAGGGCGTCGACCTCAGGGTGAAGCTCGCCGACGCCGGCACCCGGGCCTCGGGCTTCCTGCTCGACGTGGTGATCATCATCGTGGCGGCGGTCGTGGTAAGCCTCGTCGCCCTGTTCGGACTTGGCGGGCTTGGCGTGCAGGATGCCGAACCGCTGTTCATCGTCTGGATCATCTTCATCTTCTTCCTGCGCAACGTCTATTTCATCGCCTTCGAGGCGGGACGGCGGGCGGCCACGCCGGGCAAGCGCATGGTCGGCGTGAGGGTCGCCTCGCGCAGCGGCGCCGGCCTGACGCTCGACCAAGTCATCGCGCGCAACCTGATGCGCGAGATCGAAGTCTTTCTGCCGCTGTCGATCCTGGCCGCACGCGCCAGCGCCGATGTCGCCGACACGCTGACGACCATCTTCGGCCTGGTCTGGGCGCTGCTGTTCTCGCTGTTCCCGTTCTTCAACCGCGACCGGCTGAGGATCGGCGACCTGCTCGCCGGCACCTGGGTGGTCGAGGCGCCGAAAGTGGCGCTGCTCGAGGATCTTTCGCGGCGCAAGGACCCGATCGCGGCGCGCTTCCAGTTCAGCCCCGCGCAGCTCGACGCCTATGGCATCGCCGAGTTGCAGAAGCTTGAGGAAGTGCTGCGCCGCGACGATCATGCCGCGCTGAGGGCCGTGGCGGAGACCATCGCCCGCAAGATCGGCGCCAGGGTCGAGCCGATCGATTCAAAGGCCTTCCTCACCGCCTATTACGGCGAGCTGCGCGCGCATCTGGAACGCAAGCTGCTGCTTGGGAATAGGAAGGCGGATAAGTACGCGCGATAGCGAAGCGTCCCTCGCCTACCCCACCCACTTCTCGTAGTCGGACACCAACAGGTGCAGCGGCGCGACGTCCTCGTCGATGTTGGAGAAGCGGCCGATCGGCTCGCGGAAGACGTTGTCGGTGAGGTCGTCATTGACGGTCGAGACCTCGCCGATCAGCACATCCTTGCCCTCGGCCCAGAAGGCGTGCCAGACGCCGGGCAGCAGCGTGACGCTCTGGCCGGGATCGAGCTTCAGCAGTCCTCCCGCCGGCAGTCTGGTGATGGTGCCGTCGACCGGCACCGACACTTCGGCTTTCGGGTCGATGCCGCCGTCGCGGTCGTGCATGAAGAGTTCCAGCACCAGCTTGCCGCCGCCGCGGTTGATGATGTCCTCGGCCTTGATGTTGTGGCGGTGCATCGGCGAAAGCTGGTCCTTGCGCGAGATCATGATCTTCTCGGCATAAAGCATGCCCATGCCGAGCTTCATGTCCGCGTAGCGACCGTTGCGCACGGTGAACAGGAACAGGCCGAGCTCGTCGAACTTCTCCTGGCCGTAATCGGTGATGTCCCAGCCAAGGCGGGAGGTGAAGATGGCCGAGGAGTCGGCCTTGTGCGCCTTCATCTCTTCAGGCGACCAATAGGCGAAGGGCGGCATGATATAGCCGAAGGAGCGGATGAAGGCGTCGGCTTCGCGGATGATGTCGTTGATCTTGGAGCGCTTCATGGTGGTTCTCCTCCGGCCGCTGATTGCTGAAATCTCTCTCCGGCATAGCCGAACGCCGTTCCGCTGTCGACGCAAACCGACAGTTCTGGCCCGTGACATCCGGCCGGATCGGAGCCATAACCCAAGCCAGATTTCTTCAGCGGTGACCTTCATGCCAAGCATAGACGACCTCGACACGCCGGCGATCCTGATCGATGCGGCCCGCGCCGAAGCCAACATCAGGAAGGCGCAGGCGCATGCCGACGCCCAAGGGCTGAAGCTGCGCCCGCATATCAAGACGCACAAGCTGCCTTATTGGGCGAAGAAGCAGGTGGCGGCGGGCGCCGTCGGCATCACCTGCCAGAAGATCGGCGAGGCAGAGGTGATGGCCGACGCCGGGCTCGAGGATATTTTCCTGCCCTACAACATCCTCGGTCGCGCCAAGCTGGAGCGGCTCAAGGCGCTGCATGGGCGTGTCACGCTGTCGGTGACGGCGGACAGCCATGAGACGCTGGAGGGCCTTGCGGCCACCTTCACCGATGCCGGCCATCCATTGCCGGTGCTGGTCGAGTGCGACACCGGCATGGGCCGCTGCGGCGTCCAGAGCGCCGAAGGAGAGGCCTTTGGCCTGATCGATGACCTTTGCCAGCGTCACCGCGTCTT
>NZ_RZTO01000488.1:0-4761 GCF_003997225.1 Mesorhizobium sp. M2C.T.Ca.TU.002.02.1.1 | reverse complement strand
GGCCCGGAGCGCTTCGACGGCATCCGAGTGGACCGGCTCGCGCATCACCCGTACCGCCACCTGATCGGCCGTAGCAGCGGATTCCGCCGGGAATGGATTGCCCGCCGCAAGTTTCAGCCAGTCCTCGGCGCCGCGCACGATGATGTCGACATGGCGGCCGAAGGTCTTTTCGAAGGCCCGTTCCAGCCGCTGCTCGAGCTTTGAGATTTCGCCCGCCCGCGCCTCGAACACCAGATTGCCGGTCGCGACCAGTGTGCGGACGTTTTTCAGCCCCTGTTCCTCGGCCATGGCCTTGAGGTCGGCCATGACCACACGCCGCCCTTCGCTCAGGATGATGCTGTAGAGCAGCGCGACATAGGTCTGCACGGCTTGTTCTCAGCCGGCTCAGACGAGCCGCGACTGATCTACCGCGGCCGAGATGAAGCTCGCGAACAGCGGGTGCGGGTCGAGCGGCCGGCTCTTCAGTTCGGGGTGGTATTGCACGCCGATGAACCAGGGATGGTCGGGATACTCGACCGTCTCCGGCAGCACCCCGTCAGGCGACATGCCGGCAAACACCAGGCCGCAATCTTCGAGCCGCTGCTTGTAATCGATGTTGACCTCGTAGCGATGTCGGTGGCGTTCGGAAATCTCCGTGTCGCCATAGATTTCGGCGATCTTCGGGCCCTTGGCGAGTTCGGCCTGGTAGGCGCCGAGCCGCATCGTGCCGCCGAGATCGCCGGTGGCCCTGCGCTTCTCGAGCATATTGCCCTTAAGCCACTCGGTCATCAGGCCGACGACCGGCTCATCGGTCGGACCGAACTCGGTCGACGAGGCATGATCGACGCCGGCCAGCGAGCGGGCCGCCTCGATGCAGGCCATCTGCATGCCGAAGCAGATGCCGAAGTAAGGCACCTTGCGTTCGCGCGCGAACTTCGCCGCCAGGATCTTGCCTTCCGAACCGCGCTCGCCAAAACCGCCGGGAACGAGGATGCCATGCACCTTCTCCAGCCACGGCGCCGGATCTTCCTTCTCGAAGATCTCGCTTTCGATCCAGTCGAGCTTGACCTTGACCCGGTTGGCGAGGCCACCGTGCGAAAGCGCCTCGATCAGCGATTTGTAGGCATCCTTGAGGCCAGTGTACTTGCCGACGACGGCGATCGTCACCTCGCCTTCCGGATTATGGATGCGCTTGGACAGCGCCTGCCAGGGCTCCATGCGCGGCTTCGGCGCCGGATCGATGCCGAAAGCGGCGAGCACTTCCGAATCGAGCCCTTCCTGGTGATAGGCCATCGGCACGTCGTAGATATGCGGCACGTCGAGCGCCTGGATGACGGCGCTTTCGCGCACGTTGCAGAACAGCGACAGCTTGCGGCGCTCTTCCTTCGGGATCGGCCGGTCGGCGCGCACCAGAAGAATGTCGGGCGCGATGCCGATGCCGCGCAGTTCCTTGACCGAATGCTGGGTCGGCTTGGTCTTCAATTCGCCGGCCGTCGGGATGTAGGGCATCAGCGTCAGATGCACATAGACCGCGTTGTTGCGCGGCAGATCGTTGCCGAGCTGGCGGATCGCCTCCAGGAACGGCATCGCCTCGATGTCGCCGACCGTGCCGCCGATCTCGCACAGCACGAAGTCGTAATCGTCATTGCCGTCGAGAACGAAATGCTTGATCTCGTCGGTGACGTGCGGGATCACCTGCACGGTCGCGCCGAGATAGTCGCCGCGCCGCTCGCGCTCGATGATGTTCTTGTAGATGCGGCCGGTGGTGATGTTGTCCTGCTGGTTGGCCGAACGGCCGGTGAAGCGCTCGTAGTGGCCGAGATCGAGATCGGTCTCGGCGCCGTCGTCGGTCACGAACACTTCGCCATGCTGGTAAGGCGACATCGTTCCGGGGTCGACATTGAGATAAGGATCGAGCTTCTTGATCCGCGCGCGATAGCCTCGCGCCTGCAGGAGAGCCCCAAGAGCTGCTGCGGCGATGCCTTTTCCGAGTGAGGAAACCACGCCGCCTGTGATGAATACATATCGCGCCATGGGAGTCATCGCTTAACGCGGCCTGATTGATTCCGCCAGAGAAAAAACCGCCGCGAAGGCTTTTTCCCAAAATGGCGCCGGCGCCTGAGATCGGCGTTTTCACTATTCAAAACAAAAGGGCCGGCGGTGCCGGCCCTTTCGGCAGTTTGATGGAATTCGTTAGATAATAACGACCTTGGTACCGATCTTGACGCGGCTGTAGAGGTCCATGACGTGCTCGTTGATCATGCGGAAGCAGCCGTTGGAGGCGCTGGTTCCGATCGACTGGGGAGCAATCGTGCCGTGGATGCGCAGATGCGTGTCCTTCTTGCCGTCATAGAGGTAGATAGCGCGCGCGCCGAGCGGATTCTCGCCGCCGCCGGGCATGCCGTCCTTGTACTGGCCGTAATGCTTCGGCTCGCGCTTCTGCATGTCGAGCGTCGGGATCCAGCGCGGCCATTCCTGCTTGTCGCCGACAGCTACCGTGCCCTTGAACTGCAGGCCTTCGCGGCCGACAGCGATGGCATAGCGGCGGGCGGTGGAAAACGACTCGACGAGGTAGAGGCGGCGCGCGCTGGTGTCGATGACGATGGTGCCCGGCTCATAGCCGGTGAAGGTGACGTCCTGCGGCACGAATTCCGGCTTCACCTTGAAGGGCCGCTTGGCGTCCTTCTTGGCCAGCGCCGAGTCCAGCGCACGGGTTTCCGGCAGATAGTTGATGGAGGTCGCCGCCTGGGCGCCGCCGAAGAGGCCGGCAAACAGCCCACCGCTGCTCGTCTGCTTCTGGCCGGGGTTTTCGCTGCGCAACTCGCCATTGTTGCCCGTGGCCGTGATGTTCATTGCCTCGGCCGGGATCGGCTCGGCAGTCTGGATCGGCGCAACCGGTGTCAGCGGCTCGATCACCTTGATGGTCTTCTTCTTGGCCGACTTGGCGTCGGCGACTTCAGCCGGAGCGGTCGCGCCACCGTTCTTCTTGGCCAGCCATTCCTGGCGCGCGGCGTCCGCCTTGGCCTTGGCTGCTTCGCGCATCGCCATCTTGCGAGCCTCGAGCGCCTTCTGCTTGGCGGCTTCCTTGTCGGCCGCGATCTTGGCCTCGAGCTTGCTGATCTGCGCAAGATCGTCCGAGGTCGGGTTTTTCTTCTTCTTGAGAAGCCTCAGCTGCGATGCGTCGCTCTTGGCGGCGACAGGAATTGCGTCGGTCTTCTCAACCGACGGGGAAGTGGCCAGATTTGCCGGTCCGGCAAAGGCCGCGGAACCCATGCCGAGGACGGCACAGAATCCCAGGAGGATGAAGCTGCGAAGCTGCATGGCGAAGATCCGATTGTTCAAAGCAAGTTGCCCACGGCGTCGCCCGGCGCCCCCCAAGGACGCCGAATAGTGCCGCGCGCAACCTATAATCGATTAGCCGTCATCGCCTCAAGCTGAGGCAGGCGCTACGCCCGGTTGAATCTTCGTGATCGGGCGCGCATTTGCCGCGACTGTGTTCAAAGAACAACAGATCGCGGCCCGGTGCTTGTGCGGCTACTGGTTCGGAACCTGCGGGGTGACAGGCAGGGTGACGCCATTGTTTGCCGGCGGCGTGGCCGGATTCGCGGGCGCCGGAGCGGCCGGAGCGGGCGTCGTTGCCGGGGCTGGCGCGGTCGCGCCATTGGCGAGCGGCGTGGTGGTTGTCGCGCCGCCAGACGGAGCCGCGGGAGCCGTGCCGGCCGGAGCCGCGGGCTTGGAGGTGCCTACCGGTCCATTGGAACCCGGCAGCTGGTTGAGCACGCCGTTGCCCTGGCTGGACGTCGCCGGACGGTCGAGAATGTCGATCGGCTTCTCGCCGTAGCGGGCAAGGATCGACAGCGCTAGCGAGGTCACGAAGAAGGCCGCCGCCAGGATTGCGGTGGCGCGGGTCAACGCGTTGGCGGCGCCGCGCGCCGTCATGAAGCCGGAACCGCCGCCGATGCCCAGGCCGCCGCCTTCGGAGCGCTGCAGCAGCACCACGCCGACAAGCGCGAGCACGACCATAAGGTGGATGACGATCAGTACGGTTTCCATAATTTATCCTGGCGAGGCCTTGCGCTGCCGCGCATACGACCGGTGTTTTGGAGGCGGCTCCTTACAATGCTTTGGCGGCATTTCCAAGCCCGTGGCCGGGAATATGGGAAGCAATGGGGCCAATACAACGATTTATGCCGCGCGAGCCTTGCAGACGGTCTCCAAAGCATGTCTCCCGAAAGTGGGAACCGATTTTGGGACAAAGACATGCGTAAGATCAAAAACCTAAAGCGCATGGAGCGAATCTGAAAGATCGCGACGCGCTTTAGGAGATGTTCATGTAGGCTTCCGCGATAGCCAGGAAGTCGGCCGCCTTCAGGCTGGCGCCGCCGACCAGCGCGCCGTCGACATTCTCGACGCCGAGCAGTTCCACCGCATTGGAAGGCTTGACCGAGCCGCCGTAAAGAATACGCATCCTGGCCGCGGCATCGCCGAGCAACCCGGTCAGCTTGCCGCGGATATGCGCGTGCGCCTCGGCGACGTCGGCCGCGGTCGGGGTCAGGCCGGTGCCGATCGCCCAGACCGGTTCATAGGCGATGATGCTGTTCGCCGCGGTCGCGCTGGTCGGAACCGACCCTTCGAGCTGGCGCGACAGGACATCGAGCGTGGCGCCCGCCTCGCGCTCGGCGCGCGTCTCGCCGATGCAGATGATGGCCACCAGCCCTGCCCGCCAGGCGGCCGATGCCTTGGCATGGACCGTCGCATCGTTGTCGCCGAACAGTTCGCGAC
>NZ_RZTO01000487.1:0-4763 GCF_003997225.1 Mesorhizobium sp. M2C.T.Ca.TU.002.02.1.1 | reverse complement strand
CGCCAACACCGCCCCTTCCGCCTCATCGATCGGAACCGGCCCGAATTTCACGCCACGGCGCCTTTTGCTTCGAGGCCGCGCGAGCGGAAGGCGTGGATGGTTTGCGCCAGGACGGCGACGGCGATCTCGGCCGGACTGGCCGCGCCGATGTCGAGGCCGATCGGCGCATGGATGCGGGCGATCTGGTCGGCGCCGGCGCCAAGCGCCAGCAGGCGTTCGACACGTTTGGCGTGGGTCTTGCGGCTGCCGAGCGCCCCGACATAGAAGCACCGGGCGTCGAGCGCCGCCTTCAGCGCGAAATCGTCGATCTTCGGATCATGGGTGACAGCGGCAAGCGCGGTATAGCTGTCGAGCGGCGCGCGCTTCAGCACATCCTCCGGCCATTCGGCATGCAGCGCGACGTCCGGAAAGCGCTCCGGCGTGGCAAACGCAGTGCGCGGATCGATGATCTCGACGGGATAGCCGGCGATCCTGGCCATCGGCGCCAGCGCCTGGCTGATATGCACCGCGCCGATCACCACGAGGCGCGGGCGCGGCAGATGCGCGTTGAGGAAGAACGTCCGCCCTTCCGCCTCCACCGACCGCGAATTGCCGGTGCGGAACGCATCGGCGATCGCCGCCCCAAGATCGCCGGCGACATGGTCGCCCTCGCGCACGATGCGGTCACGGCCATCGCCAAGGTCGGTGACAAGCACAGCCGCCCGGCGGGCGCGGCGTTCTTCGTTCAGTGTCTTCAGGACATACGGATCCACGACGGTCAGCCCAGCCTTTCGACATAGACCTTGATGCGGCCGCCGCAGGACAGCCCCACCTGCCAGGCGGTTTCGTCGGCGACGCCGAACTCAAGCATCTTCGCCTTGCCGCTGTCGATGACGTCGATCGCCTCGGTCACCACGGCGCCCTCCACGCAGCCGCCGGAGACCGAACCATGGAAGTTCCCTTCGGCGTCGATGACAAGATGGCTGCCGACCGGACGCGGCGCCGAACCCCAGGTCTCGACCACGGTCGCGATGGCGACATCCTTGCCGTCCTTCATCCAGCCTTCCGCGATGATCAGGGGATCGCGGGCCTCGTCGAGATAAATGCTCTCATCCATCGTCGCTTCTCACAAAGTCGGTTTTTCAGGGGAACTTCAGTTCCCCCCTAAGGAAACATATGGCTACGCGGCACGCCTCCCGCCAGTTTGCAGCCAGCGGCGCGGATCGACCGAAGCCGCCGGCCGCTGGTCAAGCGAGGCGCAGAGATCGGCCAGCGCATCGAGATTGTGCACCGCCCGGAACTCGTCGACATAGGGCAGCATCGCCTTGACGCCGCGCGCGCGCGCCTCGAACCCATCGAAGCGCAACAGCGGATTGAGCCAGATCAGCCGCCGGCAGGATTTATGCAGCCGCTCCATCTCCTGCGAAAGGCCTGTGACGTCGTCGCGCTCCAGCCCGTCGGTGATGAGAAGCACCACGGCGCCCTGCCCCAACACGCGCCGCGACCACAGCCGATTGAATTCGGCAAGCGTATCGCCGATGCGTGTGCCGCCCGACCAGTCCTTCACCGCCGCCGAGCATTCGGCCAGCGCCTCGTCCGGATCGCGATGGCGCATCTGGCGGGTCAGGTTGGTCAGCCGCGTGCCGAAGACGAAGGCATGCACGCGCCGGCGCTTTTCCGTGAGGGCATGCAGGAAATGCAGAAAGATGCGCGTGTACTGGCTCATCGAGCCGGAAATGTCGGCCAGTACGACCAGCGGCGGATGCACTTCGCGCGGCGAGCGGAATTTCGGCAGGATAAGCTGGCCTCCGGTGCGGGCGGCCGAGCGCATCATGGCGCGCGGGTCGATGCGGCGCCCCTGTGCGTCAGCCTTGAAGCGCCGCGTGCGGACGAGATCGAAGGGCAGCCGCAAGGCCGCGATCGCCTTCTTGGCTTCGGCCATCTCCGCCGCATCCATCTGGGCGAAATCCTTGCCCCGCAGCACCTCGTTGCCGGAAAAGGTGAGGCGCGCGTCGACTTCGATCTCCGGCACCTCTCGCACCGGCTGGTTCTTGTGGTGGCCTTCGAACATCGCCTGGCTGACGCGGTTCTCGGCCACCCGCGGCTTCTGCTTTTCAGCGTTGTCCGGCGCGATCGGCGAAAACATCGCCAGCAATTTCTCGATCAGCTCGCGCGATTTCCAGAACAGGCGGAAGGCCTCGTCGAAGACCGGATGATCCTCGTGCCGCGACACCAGCACCGCATGCAGCGTCCAATAGAAATCGTCGCGCGAGCCGATGCCGGCGGCAAGCACCGCCTCGATGGCGTCCTTCACCGAGGCCGGGCCGACGCGCATGCCGGCCTTGCGCAGCGCCCGCGCGAAATAGACGATGTTGTCGGCGATGCGCCCGTCAGCGGTCGCTTCTTTGGGGTCCGGACGCGGCGACGGCATCGCGCCTACTCCGCCGCCGACAGCTCGGCCTTCACCTCATTGAGGATGCGCCGGCCCTCGCCCTCGCCGATACGGGCGATGTCGTCCTGGTATTTCAAAAGCACGCCGATCGTGTCGGACACGGTTTCCGGATCGAGCGCCACCTTGTCGAGCTCGGTGAGCGCGCCGGCCCAATCGATGGTCTCGGCGACGCCGGGCGCCTTGAACAGCTCGACCTGGCGCAGCTTCTGGATGAAGGACACGACCTCCGCCGACAGCCGGCGGTTCGCCTGCGGCACCTTACGCCGCACGATCTCCAGCTCGCGCTCGGCGTTCGGGTAGTCGACCCAATGATAGAGGCAGCGCCGCTTCAACGCGTCGTGGATCTCGCGCGTGCGGTTGGTGGTGATGATGACGATCGGCGGCTCTTCCGCCTTGATCGTGCCGAGCTCCGGGACAGTCACCTGGAAGTCCGACAGGATCTCGAGCAGGAACGCCTCGAACGCTTCGTCGGTGCGGTCGAGCTCATCGATCAGGAAGACTGGAGCGGCGCCAGCCTTGCCGGTCAGTGCGTCGAGCACCGGGCGGCGGATCAGGTATTTCTCGGAAAAGACATTGCGCTCCATGTCGGAGCGCACGACCTTGCCCGCCGCCTCCTCCATGCGGATTTCGATCATCTGAGCGGCGTAGTTCCACTCATAGACGGCCGAGGAGACGTCAAGCCCCTCATAGCATTGCAGGCGGATCAGCCGGCGGCCGAGCGCGTCGGCCAGCACCTTGGCGATCTCGGTCTTGCCGACGCCCGCCTCGCCTTCGAGGAACAAGGGCCGCTTCATGCGCAGCGATAAAAACAGCACGGTCGCCAGCGAGCGGTCCGCGACATAGTCCGCGCCGGTCAAAAGATCGAGCGTTTCGTCGATCGATTTCGGCGCGGGGCGCGGCGCGGTCATCTCGTCTCCGTGGATCCCGCCCGCCCGTTTCACAGAACGTGATAGCCGCGGTTGTGGTAGATCAGCGGCCGCAAATTATCGCCGATGCGCAGGCCTGTCACCTTGCCAAAAAGCACACGGTGGGTGGCCAAATCCTTGGCATCGATGATCTCGCAGTCGAACACGGCAAGCGCGCCTTTCAGGGTCGGCGCGCCGGTCGAGATCACATCCCACTCCGCCAGCGCGAAGCGCTCTTCCGCCGGCAGGCCGGTGACGCCGGAAAAGCCGACCGATACCGCTTCCTGATCCGAGGCGAGTGTGTTCAGCGCGAACTTGCCGTTCTTGATGAAAGCATCGTTCTTGGCGTTCTCGCGGTTGAGGCAGACCAGCACCGTCGGCGGGGTGTCCGAGACCGAACAGGCGGCGATCACCGTCGCGCCCCGTTTGCCGCCGGGCCCGTCCGTCGTCACCACATGCACATGGCCGGCAAAATGCGCCATCGCATCGCGATAGTGCTGCGGCCCGATATCGTTGATCTTCAGCACCCGATAATCCACCTGTCGAAACCAGCTCGTTATATATGGCGGCATATTGCACGCCACAAGTTGCAGTGCACAGGCGAAGTGCTTGACTGCAATCCGCAAATTCGCGTGTTGCGCGGCGCTTAGCCAGCCTTTAGGCATTTCCTGGAATAGTGTCGGGACTGTATTCCCGGCATGGAGGATCTCTTAGCCCGAATGCGTCTTCTCACGACGACATCAGCCGCGCTGCTCTGGCTGTCGCTGGCCGCGAGCGCCGACGCCGAGATGCTGGTCGGCGTCGCCGCTCCGCTTTCCGGTCCGTCGGCTATCCTGGGCAAGCAGATCGAGGCCGGCGCAGGCATGGCGGCGGAAGCAAACGGCATCGCCATCAAGGTCGTGGACGACACCTGCACCGCTGACGGCGGCGCCGCGGCGGCAAAGGAATTCGTCGACGCCAAGGTCAATGTCGTGGTCGGCTTTCTCTGCACCGAGGCGATCGAGGCCGCGCTGCCCACCCTGAAGGATGCCAACATCGCGGTCATCACCGTCGGCGTGCGCACCGAAAGCCTGACCGACCGGCGCGCCAAGACCGGCTGGCCGGTCTACCGGCTCGGCCCGCGCGGCGACGATGAGCGCAACGCCGTCGCCGCCAAGCTTACCCAGCTCTGGCGCGACGACCTGTTCGCCATCGTCGATGACGGCACCATCTATGGGCGCGAGATGGCCGAGACCTTTCGCGCCGCGGCCGAGCAGGCTGCCTTGAAGCCGGTCTTCGTCGACACGTTCCGGCCGCAGCTCGACAACCAGATCGGGCTGGTCGGCCGGCTGAAGAAGGCCGGCGCAACAAAAGTGTTCGCTGGCGGGGACGGCGACGACATCGCGATCATGGGCCGCGACGCCGCCCAGCTCGATGCCGGCATCACC
>NZ_RZTO01000486.1:0-4766 GCF_003997225.1 Mesorhizobium sp. M2C.T.Ca.TU.002.02.1.1 | reverse complement strand
GCCGACGACATGAAGCGCTACGGCACCAAGCTGGTCGGCGGCGTCACCCCCGGCAAGGGCGGCCAGACGCATCTCGGCCTGCCCGTCTTCAACACCGTCAAGGGTGCGGTGCGCGAGACCCGCGCCGAGGCGAGCATCGTCTTCGTGCCGCCGCCCTTCGCCGCCGATTCGATCATGGAAGCGGCGGATGCCGGCATAAAGCTCTGCGTCTGCATCACCGATGGCATCCCCTCGCAGGACATGATGCGGGTCAAGCGCTATATGCGCCGCTATCGTTTCGAGGACCGTATGCGGCTGGTCGGCCCGAACTGCGCCGGCGTCATCACGCCCGGACAGGCGCTGATGGGCATCATGCCGGGCAGCATCTATCTGCCTGGACGCGTCGGCATCGTCGGCCGCTCCGGCACGCTGGGCTACGAAGCCGCCTCGCAGATGAAGGCGCTGGGCATCGGCGTGTCGACCAGCGTCGGCATCGGCGGCGATCCCATCAACGGCTCGTCCTTCAAGGACATCCTGCAGCTCTTCGAACGGGACGACGACACCGACGCGGTGGTGATGATCGGCGAGATCGGCGGCCCGCAGGAAGCCGAAGCCGCGATCTGGGCGCGCGACAATATGCGCAAACCGCTCATCGCCTACATCGCCGGCCTGTCCGCCCCGAAGGGCCGCCGCATGGGCCACGCCGGCGCGATCATCTCCGCCTTCGGCGAGTCGGCGCAGGAGAAGGTCGAGATCCTGAAGGAAGCCGGCGTCGTCATCGTGCCGACGCCTGCCTCCTTCGGCGAAGTGGTGGCGGATACGCTGGCGCGGACGAAGAAGGCTGCGTAGCGCGCCGATCGATACCGGCTACCCTTGTGTGGAAACCGCGCAAGGGTCTGCACCGGTGGTGCCGCTGAGGATGCGTCGGCTTGGCTTGACCTCGGCTAAGCGCATGTGGCCTTTGTCATTGCTGTCGCGGGGCCCTAAAATGGCGTGTCACGAAGTCATCGATAGGGCCGGTCAGCGCTTCTGCTTCCCGTTTGATCTTGCCTTCGTCCCAGTCCCACCAACGAATGGTCAGCAACTTTGAAATGACCTGGTCGTCGAAGCGATACTTGACGACCTTTGCCGGATTGCCTGTCGCAACAGCATAAGGCGGCACATCTCTTGCCACGACGGCATGAGCGCCAATGACTGCGCCATCGCCAATTTTCACTCCCGGCATAATGGCGGCGTTACGGCCGATCCATACATCGTGCCCAACGTGAATGCCTTTGCGCTTTCCAAGGCTTGCGGCCGGCGCTGGCTGTTTGAGAACGCAAAAGTGGATCGGGAAAGACGTAGCGCAGTCGTGAACGTGACCGCTTTTGCAGTAAAACTGTACGCCACTTGCAACTGAGCAATACGACCCGACGATCAGCGGGGCGTCCTCAGATGCCATCCAGACACTTTCGCCGGTCACACCGTAGGTGTAGCGTCCAACGGTAGCAAAGTCTGGTATTTTCGGCTTCAGGCCAAATAGGCCATTCCTTCGAGCCCAGTTAGATAGTCTCGACATCAGTCCCCCCGGTTTGTTCGAATTCGTCCATAGCCGACGATTCTTCACAACCCAAGAGATTTCCCAAGTAGAGACTGAAACCAGAGCGATGAGAAAAGCTTGGCATCATCGCCGCAGACTGGCGGCTTGATAACTCAAGACTTGATTGGTGCGGTCGAGAAGACTCGAACTTCCACGGGTTGCCCCACAGCGACCTCAACGCTGCGCGTCTACCAATTCCGCCACGACCGCACGTGGTAGGAGCCGGAACCGTCCGGCCCGGGGCCTGTAGCAAATCGTTTCCGGCGAAACAAGTGCGCTGAGCGGAATATTCGTCGCTCATTTGCACAACCCTCTACAGGCCGGCGGTGCACGGCCGGAACTGGACGTTTCGGCCGATTGCCGCCATATAAGGGCGGACGCATGCCGCCCAAAGGTGAAACGCGATTTTGGGATCGCGGCATGCATGGCCGATAAACGAACAATCCATGACAGAACGCAGCCAGATCGCCACGTCGTTTCTTCCTCTCCCCGGTTCGGCGCCGGTGGAATGGGTGATCGAACCGGGCCTGACGTCCTATCCGGACGCGCTGGCCTTCATGGAGGCGCGCGCCGAGGCGATCCGCAGCGGAGCTGCCGGCGAGATGGTCTGGCTGGTCGAGCATCCGCCGCTCTACACCGCCGGAACCAGTGCACGAATCGAGGACCTGATCGATCCCGACCGCTTTCCGGTCTTTGCCGCGGGCCGCGGCGGCGAATACACCTATCACGGTCCCGGCCAGCGCGTGGCCTATGTCATGCTCGACCTGAAGCGCCGGCGCGAGGATGTGCGCGCCTTCGTCGCGGCGCTTGAGCAATGGATCATCGCCACGCTCGGCGCCTTCAACGTGCGCGGCGAGCGACGCGAGGACCGCGTCGGCGTCTGGGTGGTGCGGCCGGATCGCCCTGCCCTGCCCGACGGCACGCCGGCCGAGGACAAGATCGCGGCAATCGGCATCCGGCTGCGGCGCTGGGTGAGCTTTCACGGCATCGCCATCAATGTCGAGCCGGACCTCGGCCATTTCAGCGGCATCGTGCCCTGCGGCGTCTCGGATCATGGCGTGACCAGCCTCGTCGATCTCGGCCTGCCCGTCACCATGGCCGACCTCGATCTGGCGCTGAAATCCGCCTTCGAGGATGTATTCGGCACTGCTGCCGTTCCGACTGCGGAGCCTGCTCGCAAGGCCGGCTGAGCCGCCTTCTTGCTACATGAGTTGCGCCGAGGCCCACAGCATGCCGTAACCATGGATGGCAAAGACGGCGAGCAGCGCGCCGGCCATGGCCAGCCGGTCGAAGGTCTTGATCGGCTTCAGTTCGTGTCGCGGTTTCACGCCGCTGCCCACGGTGATCAGGCTCAGCATCGCGAACACCGCGCCGGCAATCAGCAGGAAGCTCGGTGAGAAACCGGCCCGCCAGCCGAGCGCCAGAAGCGACGACAAAAGCAGGAAGGATGCCAGCGCCAGTGGGACCGGTCCTGGGCAGATCTGGCGCAGCACCTGGCCGCCGTCGAATTTCCACACCGGCACCAGATTGGCGATGTTGAACAATGAAGCACAGCCGGCAAGCGTCGCCAAAAGGGCTGCTGCCAATCGATGGCCTTCTGTACTGGCAAGGCCGCTGGCCGCGATCAGCACCGGCACCAGGAAAGCGGAGAAGCCGGCGCCCATCAGCGCCACGAACGCCACCTCGAAGCGGCTGTCATAGGGCCTGCCGCCGATGGCAATGCCGCCGAGCAGCGGTATGAAGATCATCCGCGCCCGGCGATGCCCCGTCAGCCGGAAGGCCGCCATATGGCCGAGCTCGTGCAGGGCGACCACCGAGGTCAGGATCGCCGCCAGCGCCAAGCCGCCGATATTGAGTCCGAAGAACGGCCACAGGATCAGGGCCGAGAGCACGGCAAAGCCGATCTGGCTCAGCGGATGTTCGAACCAGCCGCCCTTGCGATACGTGCCGGTTGCCGCCCAGACGTCGAGCTTGCGCAGCTCGCGGCGCATGGCGAAGAAGCGGAAGACAAGGAAGGCAACGCCGCGATAGCGGTCGGTCTGGGTAAGCGTGACCCGCGTGGCATCCCCCTCCGGCACGAGCTCGGCGGTCTCACGATAGTTCGCCCAGAACGAGGGATCGAGCGCCGTGTCCTCGATGACCGTCATCGAGAAGCGGCTGCCCTCACTGATGTCCTCGAAGCGCGCTTTGCGTTCGATCGGCCGGCCGTCCCGGCCATCCCAGGACAATCTGATCAGCGCCGTCCCGTCGCCGTCCAGGGGCTCGGCGGAAAGGATTTCGCCGGACCATCCGGCATCGCTGCCGAACGGCCATAGCGCCTGCCAGAGGCGATTGCGGTCGGCCTTGATCAGGCGGCTCGCCGTCACCGTACGCAGCCCAAGCGGCACGGTCATCAAAAGGAAGATCAGTCCGAGATTGCCGGCCACCAGGGTGACCGTGACGATGACCGACACCGAATTCGCTCCCTGCCTTGAAGGAGCAGCCTAGCGGCGGAGCGGCCAAGAAAGACTTAACAACAATGGGCGGGCTCTTCCCCGTCCGACATGGGCGGGCTTGCACCCGCCCGAACAACGGACGGGCATTTGCCCGTCCCGTACGGCGGCAAAGCCGCCTGGTCACATGGCACCGATCCAGATCGCCATGGAAACGAGAAAGGTGCTCATGCAAACCAGCGAGACGACATCCTGAACCAGATCAGACATAACTCTCTCCGTTGTTGGTATGTTCATAATTTGTTCTAATTTTGTTCGAATGTCAACGACCGTCGAAGGCCCGCGGAGCGAATCCGGGCGATCCGTTTGGCAGGGTTAAGGAAAGGTTAGCGGACTTGCTGCGCGAGCACACCGCAGCCGTTTGCGATTGGCCAACACGCCGATGGCTTCGTCATTCTAGGGCGGAGCAAGGAGCGAAGCGACGCGCGCAGACCCTAGAATCCATTCCGTGAAATTGATGCTTCACTACGGTCCGGAACAAGCTTCTAAGAGCCGCCCTCTGCCCTTTTCTGCGGCGTTGCATTCTTCGGCAGAGGTAACGGAATGGATCCTAGGGTCTTCGCTCCGCTCCGCGGAGCTTCGCCCTAGGATGATGGGTGGACGGCCCCTTGCGGCATCGAATGTGCCAAACTGGGCTGTGATTAACTCCAGCAGAGGAGACCGTCCGTCATGCAAGTTATCAGATTTGGTATCGATTTGGCCAAGAATGTGTTTCA
>NZ_RZTO01000485.1:0-4770 GCF_003997225.1 Mesorhizobium sp. M2C.T.Ca.TU.002.02.1.1 | reverse complement strand
CGCCACGTTCCGAGCCAACCGCATCGTGCCGGGGCAAGCGCGTTCGATCCTCGAAGCGTTGCCGCCGACACTTGGTATGCTGCTGCTGGCGATCGTGATCGTGGGCGGCATCATCGCTCTGCTGAAGACACCGCTCATCATCAGGCTGGCCGCCAGCATCGTCGCGCTGGTCGCTCTTGCGATCCTGATCGGCGTCGCCGGTGCTTTCCTGACGCCCGACGGCAACACGTTCGCCCGCATCGCCCCGGCCTCCGGTTTCTGGCTGCTGATCTTTGCCTTTACCTTGCTTCTCGCGGACGTGCTGACCCGGCTCAACCTGTCGCCCTGGGCGCGCGTCGGCGTGCTGGTAATTGCCGCGCTCGCCATCGCCTCCCTGCTCGTTTCGGGAAGCTGGGACAGCCTCTCCATCCTCAAGGAATATGCCAGCCGCGCCGACAGCTTCTGGGCAGAAGCCTCCAAGCACGTCACGCTGGCGCTCGGCTCGCTGGCCGGCGCGGTGATCGTCGGCATACCGCTCGGTATCCTTTGCCATCGCGTCGAGACGCTGCGGGCAGGGGTGCTCAATGTGCTCAACATCATCCAGACTATTCCCTCGATCGCGCTCTTCGGCCTGCTGATCGCTCCGCTCGGCTGGGTCGCCCTGCATGTGCCGGGCGCCGCCGCGATCGGCATCAGGGGCATCGGAACCGCGCCCGCCTTTGTGGCGCTCTTCCTCTATTCGCTGCTGCCGGTGGTGGCCAACACCGTGGTCGGGCTGGCTGGTGTACCCCGCGCGGCCAACGACGCCGCGCGTGGCATGGGCATGACCGACCGCCAGCGCCTGCTCGACGTCGAGTTTCCGCTCGCCTTTCCGGTGATCCTGACCGGCATCCGCATCGTGCTGGTGCAGAATATCGGGCTCGCCACCATCGCGGCGCTGATCGGCGGCGGCGGCTTTGGCGTGTTCGTCTTCCAGGGTGTCGGCCAGACGGCGATGGATCTGGTGCTGCTCGGCGCGCTGCCCACCGTTGCGCTGGCCTTTACCGCGGCGATCATCCTTGATGCGGTGATCGAGATGACAGCCACCAAGCGCAGGGTTGAAACGGCATGATCGAGATTGAGGGTATCACCAAGCGCTACGACGCGACGACGGTGGTCGATAATGTTTCGATGGTCATCGAGCCCCGGACGATCGCCACCATCGTCGGCACGTCGGGATCCGGCAAGACGACGCTGCTCAGGATGATCAACCGGCTGGTCGAGCCGACTTCGGGCGTCGTCAGGCTCGACGGCGCCGACAACCGCTCGGTGCCCGGCTATCAGTTGCGCCGCAGCATCGGCTACGCCATCCAGGGGCACGGCCTGTTTCCGCATCGCACGGTGGCGCAGAACATAGCCACCGTGCCGCTGCTGCTCGGCTGGGACCGGGACCGCATCAAGGCGCGCGTCGACGAGCTGATGACGCTGTACCAGCTCGACCCGCAGGCCTATGGCCCGCGCTATCCGCACGAGCTCTCCGGCGGCCAGCAGCAGCGCGTCGGCGTCGCCCGCGCTTTGGCCGCCGAACCGAACGTGCTTTTGATGGACGAGCCCTTCGGCGCGCTCGACCCGATCATCCGCACCAAGGCGCAGGAGGATCTGCTGGCGATCCAGAAGCGTTTCGGCACCACCATCATCCTCGTCACCCACGACATGGAAGAGGCCGTGCATCTGGGTGACAAGATCGCCGTCATGGATGCCGGCAAGCTGGTGCAATACGCAAAACCGGCGGAGATCCTGGCGAGGCCGGCAAGCGATTTCGTCGAGACGCTGGTCGGGGCCAGCGAAAGGCCGTTCCGGCTGCTGTCGCTCGGGCCTGTGCGCGATGCCGTGGAGCCGGGCGGCGCCGAAGGCGAGGCGATCCCAGGTGACGCCACGCAGCGTGACGCGCTGGCCGAGTTGTTATGGTCCGGGCGCCCCGCGCTGCCGGTGAAGGACGCCGACGGCAAGCTGCTAGGCCGTGTCACCGTCGAAGGCTTGGTGAAGCGCGCGGCGAGGCCGCAATGAAAGCCTGGCTGCCCGCGCTGCTGAGGCTGGCCGTCCTGGCGTTGCTGGTGGTTTTCATCACCAGCCCCGGTTGGTTCGAGCCGCTGCTGAAGCCGCTGACCGAGAATGGCGCGCCGGCAATCTACAACCAGGGCAGCCTGCTGACGCTGACCCTGCAGCATCTGCGCACCGTGCTGGTCGCGACCGTGGCGGCGACGATCGTCGCGGTGGCGCTCGCCATCCTGGTCACCAGGCCGGCCGGCGCCGAGTTCCTGCCCTTGTCGCGCAGCCTGGTCAATATCGGTCAGACGTTCCCGCCGGTTGCCGTGCTGGCGCTTGCCGTGCCGGCCGTCGGCTTCGGCGAGAAGCCGACGCTGATCGCGCTTTTCCTTTACGGCCTGCTGCCGATCTTCGAGAACGCGCTGACGGCGCTCACCACGCTGCCCGGCAACGTCATGGAAGCGGCGCGCGGCGCCGGCATGACCGGCTGGCAAAGGCTGATGAAGGTCGAGCTGCCGTTGAGCGCCCCGGTGATCCTCGGCGGCATCCGGCTTTCCGTGGTCATCAGCCTAGCCACCGCCACCATCGGCTCGACGGTTGCCGCCAAGACGCTGGGCGAGGTGATCATCGCGGGCCTTATCTCGAATAATCTTGCCTTCGTTCTGCAGGGCGGCCTGATCGTCGCCGCGCTCGCGGTGCTGATCTATGACGGCCTCTCGGCGATCGAGCGCTACGCCGCGCGGCGCATGGGGCAGGGCGCCGAATAGCGCAGGTCGGCGGATTGGGCGAAGGTGCCCTCGCGTCATTTCAATCGATCTAATTCCAGGCCCGTGCTGGCACAACGTTTACTGCCTTCTTCTTTTGGGCGAAAGCCGGGCAAAAACCGAACAATATCTTGACGTTCCAAGCCTTGTTTCGCATACACCCCAGCCAAGGGGTGGATTCCGTGCGCGGCATGCATCTCCGTTCCAACGGCCCAGGGAGGGGTTCTTTTGGGCCAACAATCGAGGAAAATCCGGCAATGACCATCATTACCGCCGTCATCGCCTGCGGCTTGCTTTCAGTCCTTTACGCCATCTGGGCGACACGTTCGGTCCTTGCGTCCGATCAGGGCAATCAGCGCATGCAGGAAATCTCCGCGGCCATCCGCGAAGGCGCCCAGGCCTATCTGGCGCGCCAGTACACCACCATCGCCGTCGTCGGCATCGTCGTGCTCCTGCTCGCCTGGTGGCTGCTCTCCATCACCTCCGCGATCGGTTTCCTGATCGGCGCCGTGCTTTCGGGCGCCGCCGGCTTCATCGGCATGCATGTCTCGGTGCGCGCCAATGTTCGCACCGCGCAGGCCGCATCGAACAGCCTTGCCGCCGGCCTCGACATCGCCTTCAAGTCCGGCGCCATCACCGGCCTGCTGGTCGCGGGCCTGGCGCTGCTCGGCGTCTCGATCTACTACGCCATCCTCACCGGGCCGATGGGCCTGCAGCCGAATGATCGCGTCGTCATCGACTCGCTGGTCTCGCTCGGCTTCGGCGCGTCGCTGATCTCGATCTTCGCCCGTCTCGGCGGCGGCATCTTCACCAAGGGTGCGGATGTCGGCGGCGACCTCGTCGGCAAGGTAGAGGCCGGTATTCCCGAGGACGATCCACGCAACCCGGCCACCATCGCCGACAATGTCGGCGACAATGTCGGCGATTGCGCCGGCATGGCCGCCGACCTGTTCGAGACCTATGCGGTGACGGTCGTCGCCACCATGGTTCTGGCCGCCATCTTCTTCGGTGGCACCGCGGCTCTCGGCGCGGCCATGCTCTATCCGCTCGCCATCTGCGGCGCCTGCATCCTGACCTCGATCGTCGGCACCTTCTTCGTCAAGCTGGGCTCCAACGGCTCGATCATGGGCGCTCTCTACAAGGGCCTGATCGTCACCGGCCTGCTGTCGATCGTCGGTCTTGCCGCCGCCACCTCCGCCACGGTCGGCTGGGGCGAGGTCGGCACCGTTGCCGGCGTCGCCATCACCGGCAAGAACCTGTTCATCTGCGGCCTGATCGGTCTGCTGGTGACTGGTTTGATCGTGGTGATCACCGAATACTACACCGGCACTAACAAGCGCCCGGTGAACTCGATCGCCCAGGCGTCGGTGACCGGCCACGGCACCAACGTCATCCAGGGCCTCGCCGTCTCGCTGGAATCGACGGCGCTGCCCGCCATCGTCATCGTCGGCGGCATCATCGCCACCTACCAGCTCGGCGGCCTGTTCGGCACCGCGATCGCCGTCACCACCATGCTCGGCCTTGCCGGCATGATCGTCGCGCTCGATGCTTTCGGCCCGGTCACCGACAATGCCGGCGGCATTGCCGAAATGGCCGGCCTGCCCAAGGAAGTGCGCCACTCCACCGACGCGCTCGACGCGGTCGGCAATACCACCAAGGCGGTGACCAAGGGCTATGCCATCGGCTCGGCCGGCCTTGGCGCGCTGGTGCTGTTCGCGGCCTACTCGAACGACCTCCGGTTCTTCGCCGCCAATGGCGACAAGTACCCCTACTTCCAGGGCATGGGCGAGATCTCCTTTGACCTCTCCAACCCCTATGTGGTCGCCGGCCTCATCTTCGGCGGCCTGATCCCCTATCTTTTCGGCGGCATCGCGATGACCGCCGTCGGCCGCGCCGCGGGCTCCATCGTCGAGGAAGTGCGCAAGCAGTTCCGCGAGGACAAGGGCATCATGGCCGGTACCTCGAAGCCGAATTATGCACGCGCGGTCGACATCCTGACCAG
>NZ_RZTO01000484.1:0-4779 GCF_003997225.1 Mesorhizobium sp. M2C.T.Ca.TU.002.02.1.1 | reverse complement strand
GTCTGCTGCTGGCCGCTGTCGCCAGTCAGCGCCGGGCGGCGAGGCGCCGCGAGCCGGATATCGCGTTCGACCACGACATCGGTCGGTCCGCCGATCAGGATCAGGTGCTCGATGTCGTCGCGGCGCACGAGCACCAGGCGGCGATGGCTGTCGACGGCAGTGGCGTCCATGACCGCAAGGCGCGTCTTGCGGTTCCTGCCGCCGGCCACGAAGGTGCCGAAAGTCAGGTTGCGAACGACCTTGATGACGAGCAGGACGACGACAAGCAAAATGAGCGCCGCGAACGTCCACAGGATTGCAGCGACGTAACCCGGACCCGCCACGCTATCCAGCCACTGCAGCATCGGTGCACCCAATCGCCTTTTCGAGTGAGGCGACACTAGACCGCGGCGGCGGCCGGCCGCAAGTTCACATCACCGATCGTGAACAGTTTGAAACATGAATCGTTGATTTTATCGGACATTTGCCGCCGGGGCCTTTTCCGTTACAGGAGAATGTGATTCAACCGACCGTCCGCGCCCATCGGACACCGGAATCACGAGCAGGGGGAACATGGCCAAGGAAGCGCGCGGCGATTTCTATCCGGTACCGATCGTCGACCAGAACACGCGTCCGGGCGCCGTCACCAGGCTCATCGTCTTCATCGTCGTCCTGACCGGCGCCGCGATCGTCTTCGGGCTTTTCCGCGAGCGGCTCGGCGATCCATTCCTGCTCGGCATGCTCGGCGTGCTCGCCATGATCGGCGTCGGCTTCCTGTTCGCGACCGCGATCGGCTTCGTGCAGATCGCGCCGCGGTCGACCGGCGACGAACTGTCGAAAGCCTTCGTCGACTCCATGTCGCAGGGGCTGCTGGTCACCGACACCAAGGGTCGGGTCGTCTACGCCAACCGCGCCTATGCCGACATGACGGGCGCCGCCTCGGCCGCCGACCTCAAGACCGTCGAGGGGCTGTTGTCGGATGTCCCCGAGGCCTCGATGACGATCTACCGGCTGGCGTCGGGCCTGCGCGACGGTCAGGCGGGCGACGGTGAGTTCCGGCTGGCGCAGTCGATCAAGCCAGGCGCCGAGCCCGGCGCGCGCTGGTATCGGGCGCGCGCCCGCGCCTTCAGCATGCCCGGGCAAAGGCTGCCGATGCTGGCCTGGCAGCTCGCCGACATCTCGCAGGAGCGGGCGGAGCAGGAACGTTTCTTCCTCGACCTGCAGAAAGCCATCGACCATCTCGACCATGCGCCGGCGGGGTTCTTCTCGGCCGATCAGGAAGGCCGCGTCACCTATATCAACGCCACGCTCGCCGAATGGCTCGGCATCGACCTCGCCTCCTTCACGCCCGGCGCCATCACGCTGCCGGAAATCATCGCCGGCGACGGCATGGCGCTTGTGCGTTCGGTCAAGGCCGACCCGGGCACGACGCGCAACGCCGTCATCGACCTCGATCTCACCACCATGAGCGGCCAGGCGCTGCCAGTGCGCTTCATGCACCGGGTTTCGGCAAGCCGCGAAGGCTTGAACGGCCCGACCCGCACGATCGTGCTCAACCGCACCCAGGGCGAGGACGCTTCCGCGGAACTCAGGGCCTCCGAGGTTCGCTTCACTCGCTTTTTCAACTCGACGCCGATGGCCATTGCCGGCGTCGATGCGAGCGGTCGCATCCTGCGCACCAACGCGCCATTCCTGCAGCTGTTTTCATCCGTGGTCGACCGCGACGCCGTCGACCGGCGAGTTCGCTTCGAGACCATCGTTCACGAACGCGACAGGCCGGCCTTTGCCGCCGCGTTCGAGAAGGCCCGGCAGCGGCAGGCCAATATCGAGCCGATCGACTCCGTGCTGCCCGGCAATGAGGAGCGCCATATCCGCTTCTACGTCAACGCCGTGGCCGACAGCGCGGGCGGCGAAGGCGCCGAGGAATCGGCCATCGTCTATGCGGTCGAGACCACCGAGCAGAAGGCGCTCGAGGGCCAGATGGCGCAGAGCCAGAAGATGCAGGCGGTCGGGCAGCTCGCCGGCGGTATCGCGCACGACTTCAACAATGTGCTGACCGCCATCATCATGGCGTCCGACCTTCTCTTGACCAACCACCGGCCGTCGGACCCGTCCTTCCCCGACATCATGAACATCAAGCAGAACGCCAACCGGGCGGCCTCGCTCGTGCGGCAATTGCTGGCCTTCTCGCGCAAGCAGACGCTGCGGCCGGAGGTGCTCAACCTGACCGACGTTCTGGCCGACCTCAGGATGCTGCTGGCTCGCCTTGTCGGCAACGATATTAAGCTCAAGATCGACCACGGCCGCGACCTCTGGCCGGTCAAGGTCGATATCGGTCAGTTCGAGCAGGTGGTGGTCAATCTCGCCGTCAATGCGCGTGACGCCATGCCGAGCGGCGGCGACCTCACTGTGCGCACCCGCAACATCACGGCGGAAGAGTGCAGATCCTTCGCCTATCGCGAGCTGACGCCGGCCGACTATGTGCTCGTCGACGTCGAGGATACCGGCAGCGGCATCGCGCCCGACGTGCTGAAGAAGATCTTCGAGCCGTTCTTCACGACCAAGGAAGTGGGCAAAGGCACCGGCCTCGGCCTGTCCATGGTCTACGGCATCATCAAGCAGACCGGGGGCTTCATCTTCTGCGATTCCGAAGTCGGTAAGGGCACGGTGTTCCGCATCTTCCTGCCGCGCCACATCGCCGAGGTGAAGAAGCAGGCCGAACCCGGCGAAGCGCCGGCCGCAGCGACAGTCCCGGCGAAGCCGGCCGACACCGCGAAAGACCTTTCCGGCTCGGCCACGGTGCTTCTGGTCGAGGACGAGGACGCGGTGCGCATGGGCGGCGTGCGGGCGCTGACCTCGCGCGGCTATACCGTGCACGAGGCGTCGTCCGGCGTCGAGGCGCTGGAAGTGTTCGAGGCGCTCGGCGGCAAGGTCGACATCGTCGTGTCGGACGTGGTGATGCCGGAGATGGACGGACCGACATTGCTCGGCGAGCTGCGCAAGCGTCAGCCGGACATCAAGTTCGTGTTCGTTTCGGGCTATGCCGAGGACGCCTTTGCGAAGAACCTGCCGGCCGACGCGCATTTCGGCTTCCTGCCGAAGCCGTTCTCGCTCAAGCAGCTCGCGACGATCGTCAAGGACGTTCTGGAATCGTAGGGCGTTTCAGCGCTTTGTTGCAATTGCTTTAAGTAAGCCAGCGCTTGCGCATTGCGGCCACCCTGTCATGATGGCGGCCGGATGGGTCCATCATGGGGGTGGTAGAGCGTGACGCCGCATATCGAGGCGGGCCGGGGGGACTATGCCGAAACGGTGCTGTTGCCGGGTGATCCCGAGCGCGCGCAGTGGATGGCGGAGAGGTTTCTCGAAGCGCCCCGCTGCGTGAATCGCCGAAGAGGCGCACTGGGTTTCACCGGCCGGTTCCGCGGCAAACCGGTCAGTATCCAGACGACCGGCATCGGCGTCTCGTCCTTCCTGATCTACGCCCACGAACTGCTCGATTATCATGGCGTGAAGACGCTGATACGCACCGGCACATGCGGCGGCTTGTCGGAAGAGGTGCCCCTGCGCGGCGTCGTCATCTCCAGCCAGGTGCGGGCCGAGGGAGCAATCAGCGGGCAGGTGTTCGGGCTGTACCAGCCGGCGGGACCGGACCCGGCGCTGCATGCGCTGGCGCTGCGACGCGCGGCCGATCTAGGCATCGCCTGCAGCGCTGGACTGACGATCTGCAGCGACGTGTTCCACCATCCTGACGGCCGGGCGCGGTTCGACGAGCCGAGGGCGCTCGGAGCGCTTGCCGTCGATATGGAGACCAGCGCGCTCTACCGGATCGCGGCGCAGTTCGGCGCGCGGGCGCTGTCGCTGCTCACCGTGGTCGATCATATCGTCACCGGCGAGCTGACCGATTATTCGGAGCGTCAGGCTCTCTTCACCGATATGACCCGGCTGGCGCTCGAAGTCGCGGCCGAGAGCTGAGCGCTACTGCATCAACTCCTTGCGAACCGAAGCTACGTCATCCGCCGAGACCACAGGGGCCGCATTGCCCCAACTGTTGCGTATATAAGTCAGCACGTCAGCGATCTCTCGATCCTTCAATCGCCATGCGAGCGAGGGCATTGCCGGGGATGTCGGCGCATGCGTCGTGTGTACGGCCTGGCTACCGGCCAGCACCAGGCGAGAAAGCGTCTCGGAACTGCCCTGCGCGACGAGTGCGTTGCCGGCAAGCGACGGGAAGAGCGCCCCGGCGCCAGCCCCATCGCCGCCATGGCAGGCCGAGCAATTGTCGCGGTAGATCGCTTCGCCGGTGACCATTCTTGCCTGGTCGGGCTTCGCCGGTTGGGAGGCGCCGGTGTCCGATCCCAGGCTCTTCAGGTAGACGGCGACGGCCTTGAGATCGGCATCGGTCATCTTTGACGTGGAGTTCTCGACCGCCTCTGCCATCGGACCCGATGCGATCGAATGCGCGTTGACGCCGGTCTTGAGGTACTGGATCAGATCGTCTTCGGACCATTTCCCCAGACCCGACTGCGCATTGTTGGTGATGTCCGGCGCGAACCAGCCCTGAAGCGACGCGCCCTGCAGGAAGACGCTGTCCTTGTCGGCGCCGAGGAAGGATTTCGGCGTGTGGCAGGTGCCGCAATGACCTGGCCCCTGGACGATATAGGCGCCGCGGTTCCATTCCGCCGACTTGGACGGGTCCGGCGTGAAAGCCGTCTCGCTGAAGTTGAGCAGGTTCCAGCCCCACATCGACAGGCGGATGTTGAGCGGGAACGGCAACTGGTTGGCCTCGACCTTGTTCGAGAC
>NZ_RZTO01000483.1:0-4781 GCF_003997225.1 Mesorhizobium sp. M2C.T.Ca.TU.002.02.1.1 | reverse complement strand
GAAAACGGCGGCGTTGGGTCAGCTTCCTAAGATCCTCGGTGGCGCGATCGGCGGCGTCGGTGGCGCGGCCATCCTGGGCAGCCTGCTCGGTGGCGGAACGGTCGATCCGGCAGCGGCCGCGGCGGCGGCAGGTGGAGTTGGCAGCGCGCTGAACATCCAGAACATCGTCGGCGGCGCCGGCGGCGGCGCCATCCTGACCGCCATCATCGGCGCGGTCATGGGCGCTATGAAGAAATAGGCCCGGATTACCCCTCGGGCCTCAACATGGGCGGCTCCGGCCGCCCATTTCTTTTTCGAGGGCCATTCCCTTGGCTCGACGGTGGACGCGGCCCGCCATGGCCTCTACATCAGGGCCACACTTGGAGTGGTTCACCGTTTCACGGAAACGGCAAACTGCTCCTTTCGTTTGGCGCAATTCCGGACGGGCAGGCTACGGCGAAGGCGCTGAGCCTGAACCGTGTCGCACTTTTCCTGGAATTGCTCGAGAGAGGAAAGCGATGGGTCAGCTCAATGCCGGTATCGTGCCGGTCACGCCGTTCCAGCAGAACTGCACGATTTTGTTCGATATGGACGACAAGACGGGCGTCGTCGTCGATCCCGGCGGCGATGTCGACCAGATACTGTCGGTGCTGAAGGACAATGCCATCGCCGCCGGCGCGATCTGGATCACGCATGGCCATATCGACCATGCCGGCGGCGCGATGGAGCTGAAGGACGCGCTGGGCATCGACATTATCGGCCCGCACGAGGCCGACAAGCCGCTGCTTGCCAATCTCGAGAACCAGGCCAAGCGTTTTGGCCTTACCGATCCGGTGCGCAATTGCGTGCCGGATCGCTTCCTCACCGAAGGGGAGACTGTGTCGTTCGGCGAGCATGTGTTCGAGGTGCTGCATTGCCCGGGGCACGCGCCGGGCCACGTGGTCTACTACAACCGCGCGGCCAAATTCGCGCATGTCGGCGACGTGCTGTTTCGCGGCTCGATCGGGCGCACCGATCTGCCCGGCGGCGACCATGCCGCTCTGATCGCATCGATCAAGCAGAAGCTTCTGCCGCTCGGCGACGATGTCGGCTTCATCTGCGGTCACGGTCCAGGCAGCCGTTTTGGCGATGAAAGGCGGACCAATCCGTTTCTGACCTGACCTGCAAGCAAAGAAAAGCGCCGCTCGAGGCGGCGCTTTCGTGGGCAGGGAACCCAGTGGATTACTCGAAGCTTCGGTAGCTTCGGTCAGTTGGCGACGCAGAAATGCTGGGCGCCGTCATTGCCGGTGAAGGTGCCGGTGCGCGAGTTGAAGGTGCGGTAGCGGTCCGAGCAGTATTCGTACCAGCCGCGGGTCCACGGTTCGGCGTAGCGGTCGGCATAGACGTAGCGGGGCTGCTGCACGTAGTAGCGGCGCACCGGCCGGTCGACATAGTAGTCGTCACCATAGGCCGGCTCGTAATAGCGCGGGCCGGGGTTGCTCAGCGCGCTGCCGATCAGGGCGCCCGCCGCGAGGCCGACAACGCCGGCGGCGAGGGCGTCGCCGCCGTGACTGCGATGATGGTGCCAGCGCCAGTCATCCGCATTGGCCGCCGAGAAGGTGGCCAAGGTGGTCGCGGCAATGCCAACGCTCAGGATGGCGGTCTTGAGAAAGCGGTTCATTTTCGGTCTCCTTCGCGCCGGCCCGCGCATTTTTTCGGGGGATACGGACCGGCTTTAGCAAAGGTTAATAGAAGACCGTGGCTGAACGGAGGCTGAACGGAAATCAGCGCAAACGATTTTTCGTGGCTTGCCGATTCTTCAAGCTCCGGCGATCTTTCGAGCCAAGGCGATTTTTCCGGGCCTGGGCACAGCCCGATACCGGGCGGGAGCGGCCCCGCCTGACATAGCCTCCGTCGGATCCGTCGTGAGTCGGCTTAGCCGATCGACAGATTGACGGCCTTCGGACCCTTGCCGCGCTTGTCCGGCTCGGTGTCGAATGTCACTTTCTGCCCATCCTCAAGACCGGGAAGGCCCGACGCCTGCACGGCCGAAATGTGGACGAAGACATCCTTCGCGCCATCATCGGGCGTGATGAAGCCGAAGCCCTTGGCATGGTTGAAGAATTTGACGGTGCCGGTCTGCGGCATGGGAAACTCCTTTGATCCCATCAAGTCAAGTCTCGGGCCGGCAAACTGCCCGAGAGGAAATTTGTCCTTTATTTTAGCGCTATCGGCAAGAGAAAGTTTTCGCCTGCCGATCCAAGCATTTGCGTGCGAAAAAGGCGCGACGATATCGTCGCGCCTTCGCAATTTCAGGCCTGCCCGCAAGCCGATTTATGATCCCGCCGCACCATTGCATCCGCAAGGACAGGCCGCTTCGAGATCAGGCGGCGCGCAGGTTGACCGCCTTCGGGCCCTTGCCCATGCGGTCCGGCTCGACGTCGAATGTGACCTTCTGGCCGTCGACCAACGTGCGCAGGCCGGACGCCTCGATCGCGGAGATATGGACGAACACGTCCTTGGCGCCGCCATCCGGCGTGATGAAGCCGAAGCCTTTGGTGGCATTGAAGAACTTTACGGTACCGGTCTGGGCCATTGGGGAAAACTCCTTCACCCGTGTCAGTCTTGTGGTTTGCCCGCTGCCTCGCGCCTTGGGCAAATCCCGGTGGTTGCTTCGGCGGTCATGCATTTGCGCATGGTCGAACCCCCCGCCGAAAAACGGGGTTGTCAGAGATTCACACTTGTCGGGGAAAGGTCGTCCAAAACGTGCCGCTCTCCGGGTCGCAAATGCCCGAACATGGTTTTTATTACACGGAAACGTGATGGTTGCAAGATGACGCTCGCGGGCGGCCTTCGGCGCGTCCAACGCTGGGGCTTCGATAGACCCGGCCTCATCACCGGTCATCGGCCAGAGACGAGCCAAGCATAGGCCAGAATGAGGGCGGCGACCGCGGGCCACAGCGGCTCCACAAACAGTGGTTGCGTTTGCCGCGCAGGATGCGAGGATATCGCGAGCCGGCGTCACCGGGCCGGGACGGAGGAGGGACATATGCGGTTTCTTGCGGTCTCGCGTCAGGGCGTTGTCATTCTCATCCTGTCCGCGCTGCTGGCGGCCTGTACCGTGGTCGTCGACGATGGCCCGCGCCCGCCCAGGCCGCATCCGCAGCTCTGCACCATGCAGTACCAACCGGTTTGCGCCCGGCGCGGCGGCGACCGCCAGACCTTCGCTAATGCCTGCCTGGCCGAACGGGAAGGCTACCGCATCCTGCGGGAAGGTGCTTGCCGTGATGGCGGCGGCGGTGGTGGGGAGCAGACGTTCTGCACGCGCGAATATGCTCCGGTCTGCGCGAGGCGCCACGGGCAAATGCGCACCTTCCCGAACGCATGCGAGGCCCGCGCGGCCGACTATCGCATCGTCGGCGACGGACCGTGTTGAAAGGGACGGCGGTGTCCATCTGCGCAAATGGACACCGCGGCGCGCGCTGACGCTTAAAGCGCGTCGCGCTGAAACGGATTTCAGGCGACGCGCTTTAAGTCTTTGTTTTGATGCATGTCGTTGTCCCATAACCGCTGCGCACTTCTGGGCGACGTGCATTAGTCTTGAATCTCTTGCCCGTATGGCTTAGGTCCGGCGGACCAACAAATACGGCAGGTTTCCCATTAGCAAAGATCACAGAAGAGCGGCAAACGCCGGCGGCAGGCCTGGTGGCTCGCCCAGCCCGCTCGATCCGTATGTGCAAAAGGCGCTGCAATTCCATCAGGCGGGGCGCCGCCAGGAGGCCGAGGCGCTCTACCGGCAGGTCCTTGGGCAGCAGCCTAACCATGCCGCGGCGCTGCATTTCCTCGGATTGCTGCTGCACCAGACCGGCAGGAGCGAGGAAGGGCTCGATCTCATCGAGCAGTCGGTGACGCTGCAGCCCGAGAATGCCGACTTCCTCAACAATATGGGCACGGTCATGCGCGATCTCGGGCGCGTCGCCGCCGCGATCGATTTCTTCCGCGGCGCGGTGGATATCCGGCCCGATCAGCTGGCGGCGCGCGACAATCTCGGTTCGTCGCTGACGCAGCTCGGCCAGTTCGATGCTGCCGAGGAGATCTATCGCGGCACGATCGGCCGCAACCCGTTCCATGTCCGTGCACGCATCGGCCTTGCCGAGACGCTGCAGGAAGCCGGACGGCTGGACGAGGCGATCAAGCTGTTCCGCGAGGCGCTGTCGATCCGGCCGAAGGACGCCGAGCTTCTCTATGGGCTGGGCGTCGCGATGATGGAGAAGGGCAAGCTCGACGAGGCGGCAGATCTCGCCCGCCAGGCGCTGGCGATCGCCCCGAACATGGCCAAGGCCTGGCTGCTGCTCACGCAGGTCAAGCGCCAGACCGAGCGCGACAAGGAGCTTGCCGGCATGGAGGCCGAGCACGCCAAGGCGCCGAAGGGCAGCCTGGCACGCATGCAGCTTTCCTTCGGCCTGGGCAAGGTCAATGACGACCTCAAGGATTATGGCCGCGCCTTCGACTATTTCGCCGAGGGCAATGCCATCCGCCGCAAGGCGATCGCCTACGATCCCGCGCGCACGCGCGGCGAATTCGAGGCGATGAAGGCGGCCTTCGACACCGCCTTCTTCGAGAAGCACCGGCCAAGCGACATTTCCGACGACACGCCGATCTTCGTCGTCGGCATGCCGCGTTCCGGCACGACGCTGGTCGAGCAGATCATCGCCAGCCACCCGCAGGTCCTTGGCGCCGGCGAGTTGAACATCCTGAAGACGGCCGTCGGCAAGCAGTTTCCGATGAGCATGCCAGGCGGCTTCCCCGGCGGTATCGCCGAC
>NZ_RZTO01000482.1:0-4783 GCF_003997225.1 Mesorhizobium sp. M2C.T.Ca.TU.002.02.1.1 | reverse complement strand
GCGTTACCTGGCTCGGGATAGCCTCCAAGCCAGCTTGGAGGCTTCCGCCATCTCATGCCAAGGAGATTGATAGTGCGCGAATATTCGATCGCCGCAATTCCCGCTGACGGAATTGGGCCAGAGGTTATTGATGCCGGCATCACTGTGGTCAACGTCCTGGCCGAGCAGCGCGGCGACCTGAAGCTGAGGTTCAGCCTCTTCGATTGGGGGTCGGACTACTACAAGCGCAACGGTGTCATGATGCCGGCCGACGGGCTGGAACGGCTAAGGAAATTTGACGCCATCTATTTTGGCGCCGTCGGCGCGGTAGACGTACCCGACCATATCACCCTTTGGGGGCTGCGGCTGCAGATCTGCCAGGGTTTCGATCAGTATGCCAATGTGCGACCGACCAAGATCCTACCCGGCATCGCATCTCCGCTGCGCGACGTCCGGATCGGTGATCTCGACTGGGTCATCGTGCGCGAGAACTCGGAGGGTGAGTATTCGGGCGCCGGCGGGCGGGTGCATCGCGGCCTGCCTGAAGAAGTCGGCATGGACGTGTCCGTCTTCACGCGGGTGGGCGTGGAACGCATCATTCGCTACGCCTTCCGATTGGCGCAGTCCCGGCCGCGCAAACTCCTCACTGTCGTCACCAAATCGAATGCGCAGCGCCATGGCATGGTGATGTGGGACGAGATCGCCGAGAATGTCTCGCACGAATTTCCCGACGTGACCTGGGACAAGATGTTGGTGGACGCCATGACCGTGCGCATGGTGCTGAAGCCGCAGAGCCTCGACACGATCGTGGCAACGAACCTTCATGCCGACGTGCTTTCAGATCTTGCCGGCGCGTTAGCGGGCAGTATTGGCGTTGCGCCTACCGCCAACATCGACCCCGAAAGGCGCTTCCCGTCCATGTTCGAACCCATTCACGGCTCGGCATTCGATATCGCCGGCAAAGGCATTGCCAATCCGATTGCCACATTCTGGACAGCGGTGCAGATGCTCAGCCACCTGGGCGAGCAGGAGGCAGCCGACCAGCTCATGCGCGCCATCGAGCGAGCGGGCGAGGCCGGCATAATGACGCCCGATGTCGGCGGCAAGGCAACCACGCGCCAGGTCACCGAAGCGGTCTGCAACGCCATACGGGGGCGCAACGTCCTGGTAGACTGACTTTGCGTTGCCGGCGATTCCAGGAAGCGTAGCGGTTTTCTATCAAAAACAAATAGTTAGATCGGCGACGCCGAACCGCCCTAGTGCAACTGGCGAAACAGCCTATAGAGCTCCGCCTTCCTCTCGAAGCCCACACCAGGCGTATCGGGCAACCTGACATAGCCGTCTTCAACGGCGATGTTGTCAGCGAAGCCGCCGAAAGGCTGGAAAACATCCGGGTAGGATTCGTTGCCGCCCAGATGCAGTCCGGCGGCAATGTTGAGCGACATCTGGTGTCCGCCGTGAGGCACGACGCGTCGGGAGGACCATCCCAGCGATTTCATAACTTCCAGCGTGCGCAGATACTCCACCAGGCCATAGGAGAGGGCACAGTCGAATTGCAGATAGTCCCGGTCGGGCCGCATGCCGCCATAGCGCAACAGGTTGCGTGCGTCCTGATGCGAGAACAGGTTCTCGCCCGTGGCCATTGGTCCGTCATAATGGGCGGCGAGTTCCGCCTGCAACGCATAGTCAAGCGGGTCTCCGGCTTCCTCGTACCAGAACAGACCGTAAGGGCGCATCGCCTTGGCGTAGGCGATGGCGGTTTCGACATCGAAGCGGCCGTTGGCGTCCACTGCAAGATGCCTGCCGTCGCCGACGACGTCGAGCACCGCTTCGATGCGGCGCAGGTCATCCTCCAGCGGTACAGCGCCGATCTTCATCTTTACGACCTTGTAGCCTCGGTCGAGATAGCTGCGCATCTCCGCTTGCAGCTTGGAGTGGTCCTTGCCCGGGTAATAGTAGCCGCCGGCCGCGTAGACCCAAACCTTCTCATCGGCGATGCCGCTCCTGTAGCGGTCGGCCAGAAGTCTCCACAGCGGCACGCCGGCAATCTTGGCGACCGCATCCCAGACGGCCATGTCGATGGTGCCTACCGCCACGGACCGTTCGCCGTGGCCGCCGGGCTTCTCGTTGGTCATCAGCGTTTTCCAGATGGCGAAGGGGTCGAGATTGTCGTTCTCGTGGTCGATCAGCGTATTCGGGTCGGCTTCCAGAACGCGTGCCAGGAAGCGGTCGCGCATCAGCGCGCCTTGTCCGTAGCGTCCGTTCGAGTTGAAGCCGTAGCCTACAACCGGCTTGCCGTCCCGCATCACATCCGTGATCACGGCGACGGCCGAGCAGGTCATTTTGGAGAAGTCGATATAGGCATTGGCGATGGGCGAGGCGATCGAGACCGTCTTTTCCCGGATGTCCACGATGCGCATGCGTAATCCTTATGCTTCGACTGCGTCTGCTACAGCTTTGCCGCAGGTGACGGTATCGGCCTTGCCGCCGAGATCCCGGGTGCGGGTGGCGTCGTTCCTCAACGCTGCCTCAATGGCCTTAACGATCGCTTGGCTGGCCTCTTCTTGCCCGAGATGATCGAGCATCATGGCCGCGGTCCATATCTGGCCGACGGGATTGGCGATGCCCTTGCCGGCAATGTCAGGAGCCGAACCGTGCACAGGCTCGAAGAGCGAGGGGAATCGGCCCTCCGGATTGATGTTCGCAGACGGCGCGATGCCGATCGTGCCGGTACAGGCAGGTCCCAGGTCGGAGAGAATGTCGCCGAAAAGATTGGATGCCACGACAACATCGAAACGGTCGGGATTGAGCACGAAATGAGCTGTCAGAATATCGATATGGTACTTGTCCCAGGAAACGTCCGGATAGTTTGCGGCCATCGCCTCCATACGCTCGTCCCAGTATGGCATGGTGATCGAAATGCCGTTGGACTTGGTGGCGGAGGTGAGGTGCTTTCGCGGGCGCTTCCGCGCCAGGTCGAATGCATAACGCAGGATGCGGTCCACACCCACGCGTGACATCACCGTTTCCTGGATAACGATCTCGCGATCCGTGCCTTGGTACATCTTGCCGCCGATGGAGGAATATTCGCCCTCGGTATTTTCGCGCACAACGTAGAAATCGATGTCGCCAGGCTTGCGGTTGGCGAGCGGCGAAGGCACTCCCGGCATCAGCCGAACCGGGCGCAGATTGACGTACTGATCGAATTCGCGGCGGAACTGCAGGAGAGATCCCCAAAGCGAAATATGGTCAGGAACTGCTGCCGGCCAGCCGACCGCGCCGAAGAAAATCGCGTCATGGGTTTCGATCTTGGACTTCCAGTCCTCCGGCATCATACGGCCGTGCTTGGCGTAGTAGTCGCAGGAGGCGAAGTCGAAGTGGTCGAACTGCAGGTCAAGGCCGAAGCGCCTAGCCGCCGCGTCCAGGACGCGAAGACCCTCGGGGATGACTTCCTTGCCGATCCCGTCACCGGGGATGACTGCAATTCGATGCTTCTTGGCCGACATGTGGCTTTCCCGATCTGCGGAGCAGGCGATGTATATGCTTCAGACTGTGCGGCGGCTGACACCGGAATGACCGGCACGCGCCTTACCCTGCGAAATATTCGATCTCTTCGCGCAAGCGCTTGCCGGCAAGTCCCATTCCGAGCAGCACTGAAACGAGCACGCGGGCCTTTTGTCCGCTCAGATCGCCGGCGAAAATCACCCCCCCGTCCGACAGTGTCTTGCCGCCGCCATTGCCGTAGATCGCCTTGACGCGGCCTCGCTGACAGCGGCTGGTCATGATGACAGGCAATCCCTTTTTGACGAGCGCCGTCGCGGTGGCTGTTACCGACGGCGGAGCATTGCCGCGGCCGAAGCCTTCCAGAATGATGGCCTTGGCACCATTGTCGGCTGCAAAGCGCAGATAGCGGTCGCTAATACCCATCGCCAGTTTGACGAGTTCGACGTCGGCCACCACGCCGTTCGCTTCATAGCTGCGCCTCAGGATCGGCCTGCGATGAAGCACGACGCGGTCGCCGTCCACTTCGCCGAGCTTGCCGTGTTCATGAGAGATGAACGTGTCGGTACGCGAAGTATGGGACTTCGTAACATCCCGCGCAGCATGGAATTCCTGCTCGAAACAGATGACCGCACCCAAGCCGCGGGCTGCGTCCGAGGCAGCCAGCCGCAGCGAGTCCGTTATGTTGCGGGGGCCGTCCGGGTTCGGTTCGTCGGCTGCGTGCTGCGCGCCGGTGAAGACGATCGGCTTGTCGGAACGGACCAGGAGGTCGGCCATGAAGGCGGTCTCCTCCATCGTGTCGGTGCCGTGCGTCACCACCACTCCATCGAAGCCCTCGTCGAGGCGGTGCGAGATGCGCTGGGCCAGTGAAAAGCCCAACGGCAGGTCAATGGCATAGCTGCCGACATTGGAGAACTCATCGATGGTGATCTCGATGTCCTCGAGCGGGTCATGCAGCATCGCCCGCAACTGCGCTCCGGTAACGCTTGCCGTCACGTCTCCGGTCTCGGGCTCCAGCTTGGATGCGATCGTCCCCCCTGTTGTGATCAGACAGATTTTCGGCATTTCGCTCCCTCACTCGCGTTTCCGATGTTGAATATGTTGGTCAGACCAAGAAATCAAGAAGCCTTTTTAACATGCACAAAACGCCTAAAATTTCCGCAGTTTTGGGAGTTGACGGTCAGGCCAATTTAGACATTAATGACATACACGCATTTTGGTCTGGCCAAAAGGCGATTAGGTAACGGCGCGAAGCCGCGCGATCAAAGGGGAACGGAAATGGCTGACAGTTTTACCAGAATTC
>NZ_RZTO01000481.1:0-4785 GCF_003997225.1 Mesorhizobium sp. M2C.T.Ca.TU.002.02.1.1 | reverse complement strand
GATAAGATTGATGGAACTCAAATTCCTGAAGGTCCCATCCGGCCTCGCGAGCCGCGCCCCTAGAACCGCCAACAAATACCTTTTGGCCGCTACTAAGTTCTTTGATTTGGTCCGACGAGTGGCCGAGCTTGGCCGCGAGGTCCTCGATTTTGGCTTTCAGCCTCTCCTTTGCTGCGGCGTACCCTTCAAAGAAGCCCGTGTCCCTCGGCTGACCTGCAAGCTCTAGAGCCGTCAGAAACCTCTTTCGCGTCGTGAGGTCGTGAAGGTACAGGACTTGTCGCCGAAGGTCCCACTCATCGGCGGTCAGCGACGGTTCCGAGATGTACTTCGTCATCAGCGAAGCGTCGATGATGGCGCGGCCGAGGGTGGCGACGGAGAAGTGATCCAAGAGCGCCGTGCGGTTCTCAATGATCCCGGCCACCGACATGCAGTGGGTTATTAGCTTCGCAAACACAAAGAGCGCCCTGTTTTGGCGACCCGTGTGCACAACCCCTATTGCACCGTCTGAAATGACTACCGCGCCCTGCATGGCCGCTTCGAGCTTTTCGAGGGCCGCCAACATCGACTTAAGCCCCGCCGCTCGGGCCTCGTTCCTCTTGTTCAACGTCCCCTCCCGCCGCACTACTCGGGTCGTCTCGCCCCATTGCGGGGAAGCCCCAAACCCATTGCCCGAGGAACGTGACCCCGAACCAAAGGGGCCAGCGCGGTCAGCACCGCCCAAAACCCTCCAATGAGGGCGGCCCCCTCTACGTCGAAAGCCGACGGTCCTCCTCGCGCACTATCACTTCACGGCCGTCTAAAGTGTCGGCGTTGATGCCGTGGACTTACCTACGAACGTCGCGATAGCGTCAGAACTCTATTTCTTCGAACCCGCGCTACCTGTGGGCCGAGCGACGGGCTGTTTTGCGCCTGTAGCACCATTTTGGATGAGGACAGGTCCGGGGCGAGTGGTAATAACTTTCTTCATCGTCGTAGCTCACTTCTGCTGTTTGGCGGGATCGGTAGGCGCTGTAACGGTAGGCGGAGGATTGACGGGGCGGGCTGCTGGCGGCTTCGAGCCGTTTGCACCTGTCTGCTCGGGACTTGTGGCCCCTCCGGGCACCAAAGGGTCAAGCTTCCAACGCGCTCCGCCAGAGGGGTTCTCGGCCGAGCCGCCAGCCCAGCCCCCTCCACCAGAGGGGTTCTCGGCTGAGCCGCCTGCGATTGGCGCGACTGCTGGGCCGTCCCCTGATGATAGCTTTGCAGGCGGAATGGGGGTATCAGACCCAGCCATTGCGTTCTGAAAGGCGAATATGAGGAGTAGGACGACGCCAGCAACAAACGAGAGCAGCGCGCCGCCTGTTAACTTGAACGTCCAGGGTCGGGCCCAGTTTATTCGGCTAACTGCTTCCCCTCTCTTTTCTGCGTCCAAGTCGTCCATATCAATCTCAATTGACTTTGCCGCCACCCAGTACGAAATCAAATTAGCAACGATTGCAGCTACGAAAAAGAACCATGCTAACCACAGGGGTACGATACCTACTGGATTGTGGCTACGGGCGAACATGGTGATAAGGACGATAGAAAACCCTATTGCGCTGCTACTCAAGGTCAGGAGCGCCTTGTCTAGTGACCCAAGCTGCTCAATCCGCAGCCTATCGAGGTCTCCTCGGTGCTTGAGGTAGTCGTCATGGAGTTTGTCCTGACGTTCCTGCTCCTCTCTATCGGCACTGGCATCTTTCGAAGTCTTGCTCGCCAAGGTACTTCCCCGTGTGTGCGGGGCCGAATTGTACCACAGCCTTCCCCCCGATTTTAGCGGTGCAGAGGGCTTGCCCTCGGTTATGCACAGTAGGAAGATAATCCTGATGGGGCGACACCCAACAGGAGGTCGCGATGGTCCGACGCAACAAACCCAAGCAGCTATCGAATGTGGAACTGGAGCAATTCATGTCGGCGGCGGAGGCGCTGCACCTCAGTATCACACGTCCGCTGATATCGCCCCAGTGCGAACACTATAGGTCTATGCGGGACTTGCACGAGGCGCTTTTGAAGGCCGTGCGGGAGGTCACCGGGAAGGACGCGACGTTCATCCGGTGGTTTGGCGCGGGATCGGCGAAACCCAAGAGCGGAACATAGGCGCCTTTGTTATTTACCGATGCGTCTTCTCGTATAGAATCGCGGGAGGAGGATCGTCAACTATGTCACTTTTCTCTCGCCTGTTTCGGTCAAAGGCACAGAAGGCAGTAGACGTACTTCAGGAAGGACTGAATCGTCGTCTGTTGGCGGTCCAAGCTGGCCTAGAGCTGTTCAAAAGGACGACTAAGGCATTTGACGTGTCTGGCATCGACGAGGGTTCGTCGGAGGCCACGTCGTTCAAACTTGCTCAAGGGAAGCACGGCTATTTCACAAGTGCGCTTATTGACGACCTCACACGTGCGGAGGAACGCATTAAGGCGATGCACCGGGCACTTGAGTTCAACAATGGGCGGCCAAGTCCCGGCTTTGAGAAAGAAGTGATCGAGGCCGAGCAGGCTCTTGAAGGCACTGATGTCAATATTGATCGGCTAAGGGAGGTATGCCAGCAACTGCTCGATGTCGTAGGCGATATTTCCCCGGAAGGGGAGAAGGATCGCGCTAGTCTCAAAGTGCTTCTCGACCACGCCAGGGTCCGCAAAAATGAACTCGATGACACCCTATCGCAACTGGACAAATCCCTCGACGACACGATTGCTCAACTGGACAACGGGACGTTCTCAGACTTCGATCTAGCGCAGAAAGCGTCATCCCTTATGAAAGCGGGAACGGCACTTTCGTTGGCAGAGGGCGAATGGATCGACTTCCTCCAGAAGGCCATGAGAGCCCCTTCGCTTGATCCGTTCCGAGCCGAGTTGCCACGTAAGAAGGCCTGGTTGGAAGAACGTTTCAAGGTGTATGAAGACGCTAGGGCGGAGTTACGGTCTATCACAGGCGACGGAACGAAATAGGAACGATGTCCTATCGCGTCAATCGACCATCTCGCGCAGAACACCTTCCTCCTTGGCTGCGAGGCGAAACAGCCGTCGGACTTCCTGCGGCGTTGCTTGATCGGCGAGACAGGCCATACAGGCCCGCACCGCACGGTTCCAGTGTGGACCGCGCTTGCTCCATTTGAGCAGTTCCTCAGCCGCACCTTCCACATTGGCACAATTATAGGTGAGCCCAGGCTGATCGGTCTTCACGGGGACAGGGGGATGGAACCAGTTCAGGGCCATGGGCAAGCGCCTTAAGCCAAAGCCGCTGCGCAGCGGAGCCTGGGAGCCAAGGGGGCAAATTGGTGGCAGCCATTACCGGTAGCCGCGCCACTGAGGGTGTGGGTTGGTTCGGTTTTGACTGCCACCTTGGCCCCCGCGATGATTGTTCTACACTGATGGCGATGCGGTAACTTTGCGCTGCGTCAATTGTTGGGTGGCCATTGATGGGAGAAGCAAAGATGCTGTGGGATTTCCCTTACAAGACGTTGCCGCAGTCCGTTCACTACGAGAAGCGGAACGCCATCGTCGTCTGGGCGGGCCTAGGCGCGTTCGTGCTGGCATGGGCTGCTTTCGGAGCTTCACGAGACGTGCTCTGGGCCGTAGCGCTCGCAACGGTCTGGCTCAGTTCCTACTACTCAGGATGCGCTACCGTGCAAAAGGAATGGGACGAGGCCGTATGGACTCAAAGCGAACGCGAGGTGGAACAGGAAGAGAAGAAGCAGGAGAAAAAGTGGAAACGGCTCTCCCTTTACGACGCCGCGCAAGCCTACATTAAGGCTCATCCGGGGACCGACTATACGACAGCTTCAGAGGCGGTGAGGACGGCTGCTCTAGACAGGCCATTGCAGGTGAGGCGCGACTTCTATGGCCGCCACGAAGCACTTCGTCGGGGGGTGAGGTCGAAGCTGTATGGGTAGGTGATGGCATATCACGAAAAAGGGATCAGCCACTGACCAGAGGATGACTGATCCCTAATTACCCGCTGAGCGGCCCGGGGACTAGGGGTTGGACAAAGGGCCACCCAGCTAGTATTGAGCGTAGCACATTAGCGTTGGCTAAGGTAACGAAATCGGTGCTGCGCCGCGGTGAGCGCACCTTGACACAATGATTCAGGGAATCGTATCAAAGTGGGCATGACCGGTGGAGCAGAGGCGCATAGCCTTGCCAGTCCATATTGGACGCCGGTCATTGCCTTTTTATCGATACCAAAACTTTTCGATTGGCCATTCTCGCGTCCTCTGGCAAGTCAAAACTCCGCTCGCGACAATGGCGTCGTCAACGGCTTTCCGCCACGGAACTTTGTTGCTCTGGTGATGGAATTGCAGGCAATACAACAGCACGTCTGCCAACTGGATCATCCGACTGTGATGGGATTTGGCAAAGTGAACCGTGTCGATGATATTCCCAATTTCCTTACCACGGGCCCAGCGCGTCCCGCCTTTGCGAAACTGCGACAAGCTTGCTACCGACTTGCCGATGGCAGCGTCGTCGTAGTCGCCGAACACCATCCCAAGCGACCCCTTTTCCTTAAACAGGGAATCGGCCTGCTCGATAAAGTACATGAAGGCAATTTCATCGGGCGCGTCTGACGAGTGCGTAATGTTCTCAGGATTGATTTTGACACGGATGCGGCAAACGTCCTCGCAGGCAATGATGCCCAAAAGCTTTTGAAGGATAGCCAAGCGGTCACCAAAATCGTAGCCTTTGAAATTGCCGCTTCCCCTACAAATTTCGATGCCGTGGAACTCTGTTTGTTTGCTCAGGAGGCGACTGCCAAACGCCTCCTGTGAGACTT
>NZ_RZTO01000480.1:0-4808 GCF_003997225.1 Mesorhizobium sp. M2C.T.Ca.TU.002.02.1.1 | reverse complement strand
CTATCTCGGCGAGCACGGCCTGCCGATCGAGATCGTCGGCCGCGAGCGTCTGGTCGAGCTGGAGCCGGGACTTGCCGGCGTCAAGGAAAAGATCGCCGGCGGCATCTATTCGCCGATCGACCAGACCGGCGATTCCAGGCAGTTCACCGACAATCTTGCCGCCTATGCCGCCGAGAAGCTCGGCGTCAAATTCCTGTTCGGCACGACGGTCGAGGGCCTCGACATCGAAGGCGACCGGGTGCGCGCGGTGATGACTTCGGCTGGCCCGGTCACAGGCGACGCCGTCGTCATCTCGATGGGGCCGGAAAGCGGCCTGCTCGGCCGCCGCTACGGCATCGACCTGCCGGTCTATCCCGTTAAGGGCTACACGGCGACGATTCCCCTGGAGGACGAGAGCAAGGGGCCGACCATGGGCGGCGCCGACGAGGACCGGCTGATCGGCTATTCAAGGCTCGGCAATCGCTTGCGCATGTCCTCGACCGCCGAATTCACCGGCTTCGACCGCAGCTTCAAGCCCGGCGATTTCAGGACCATCCTGGAAACCGGCAAGGATCTTTTCCCGGGCGCCTTCGACGAGAAGAAGGCCGTGCTCTGGGCAGGTCTGCGGCCGATGATGCCGAGTTCGGTGCCGGTCTTCGGCCAGGCGAAATACCGCAATCTCTATCTCGATACCGGCCACGGCCATCTCGGCTGGACCATGGCCTGCGGCTCGGGGCAGTTCCTGGCCGACATCGTCGCCGGCCGCAAGCCGCAGATCGATCCCAAAGGATTGCTGTACGGGACGGCACGCTGAGCCGGCTGGCTTACGCGGTGGCGTTCTTCAGCCACGCTTGCCTGTAGGCTTGCCAGGCCGGATCGGCCAGCGGCTCGGTCCGCTCGCCCTTGCTCATCGCTGGCGCGCCGTCCGACGCCAGCAGCGCCGCGCCGATGCTGGTGCCCGTCGATGTCTCCGACGCAACGACCGCTCGTCCCGTCGCCGCCGCCAGCATGCGGATGAAAAGCGGGTTGCGCGCGAAAGGTCCCTCGACCGTCGTTGGCCCATCGCCGCCGATCAGTTCCAGGCAGGTCGCGGCCATCAGCGCGAGATAGAACGAGATGGCGGCGAAGCGCTGGCCTGGACTCAAATCATCGGCATTGACCCATTGGGCGTCGCGATGCGGGAATGGCCCGGAGCCCTGTTGGGTGGAAGGCAGCAGCAAGGCCTGGCGCGCCAGAACTTCGGCAACATCGGCTTCGCTCCACTCCTGCGGCTGCTCCTCGGTCAGCAGCGAAAACTCGCGGCCGCCCATGAAGCGCGCCGACGGCACCGGGTCGCCGAGTGCATTGACATTGACCAGCGTGTCGCGCGCCGCATCGAGCTCCACCTTCCGGCCGCCCACTGCCATCGACACCACCCATGTGCCGGTCGAGACGACGCAGAAGGGCGCCGCGTCGGACAGCAGGTGCGGCAGCAGCGAAGCGTTGGAATCGTGCAGGCCGCAGAACACGGGCGTTTGCGGGTCGAGCCCGGTCTGCGCGGCGAGCGCGGGCAGGATCGGTCCGAGCTGGTCTTTTGCCGGCCGCACCGGGGCCATCAGCGGACGCCAGCCCATCCTGTCGACCAGCGAAGAATAGTCGGACGTCCAGGGATTCCACAAATCGGTGTGGCAGCCGAGCGACGTCACCTCGTTGGCGGCGATGCCGGTCAGCCGCAGCGCCCAATATTGCGGATACATCAGCATCGCGGCGGTCCTGGCGAAGTCCGCCGGGAAGCGCTTCTGCAGCCAGAAGAACTGCGCACCGAGATTGAGCCCAATCGGCAACCGCGGTGTGCCGGTTTCGGCGAAGGGCGGACGGACCGCGTCATACTCCAAGGTCAGCCCGTCGGGGCCGTCGAATTCGTAGTCGAGCACCGGCAGCACCAGTTCGCCCGAACTATCGACCAGCGCCCCGGTCGCGCCATGGGTGGTGATCGAGATCGCGGCGATCCGCCGTTCGCGGTTGAGCTCGGCCAGGCTGTCGAGGCTGAAGGTCCACAGCGCCTCGACATCGTGATGCGGGTAGGGCGCCTGCCGCACCGGCGCGTTGGCGATACGGCGTAGCGCAACCTCGCTCAGCGTCGCGAGATCGACCAGCGCCACCTTGGCGTTGGTCTTGCCGATATCGATGACGGCGACGATCATGCCATATGGAACATTGTTTCCAGCGGCACCGCCACCGGCTCGTTGTCGGCTTTGGTCTCCATGACGTCGGCCATATGCTTCCACCAGCGCTGCATTACCGGGTGCTTCGGCAGGTCGGCCATGCCGTGGTCATCACGCCGCCACAGCACCCCGAACAGGATGTTGGTCTCTTCGTCGAGATGGATCGAATAATCGGAGACGCCGGCCTGCTTCAAAAGCGCGACCAACTCGGGCCAGATCTCGTCATGGCGGCGTTTGTACTCGGCCTTCATGCCGGGATTGAGCTTCATCTTGAAGGCGTATTTTTCCATCAGGCGAAGCGTCCTTCGCGCAGCCGCCGCCAGACGATCGGCAGCGCGATGACGATGATCAAAAGCAGGCCGATGAAGATGGACATGACGATGCCGGGCACATTGAGCAGGCCGAGGCCGAACGTCACCAGTCCCATGATGAAGGCGGCGAGCACGACGCCCAGGATGCTGCCGGCGCCGCCGAGGATCGACACACCCCCAAGCACCACCATGGTGATCGCCTCGAGCTCATAGCCCTGCGCGATCGACGGCCTGGTCGAGCCGAGCCGCGAGGTGATCAGCACCGAGGCGATGCCCGACATCAGCCCGGTCAGGCAGAACAGGATGAACTTGATGCGCTCGACGCGCACGCCGGAAAACTGGCAAGCGACGGGATTGTTGCCGATGGCGAAGACGCGCCGGCCGAAGCTGGTGCGATGCAGCACGAACCAGTAGATCAAAGCCGCGGCGAGGAACAGCGCCAGCTCGAATGAAAAAACCCACCAGACATAGCCCTGGCCGAAGAAGGCGAAGCTTTCCGGATAGCCTTTGTAGGCCTGGTCACCGAGGATGATGAAGGCGATGCCGCGGAACAGACTCATCGTGCCGATGGTGACGACGATGGACGGCAGACCGAGCCGGGTGACCAGCAGCCCGTTGAAGGCGCCGCAGCCGAGACCGACGGCGATGCCGATCGCGACCAGCACCGGCGTGCCTGCGCCGGCCTGCACCGCCATGCCCATCATCGTCGACGCCAAAGCCACGATCGCGGCCACGGAGAGGTCGATCTCGCCCGAGATGATCAGCAGCGCCATGGCAAGCGCGATCAGCCCTTTTTCCGTGAAATTGAAGGTCAGGTCCGACAGCGACCATGGATCGAGGAAATAGGGTGACGCAAGACTGTTCACCGCGAAGATGATAACCGCGATGACGATGAGCAGCGCCTCCCAGGAAAAGATCGCCGAGGACAGCGGCTTGTCGAGCCGGTCGGGGATGTGGCGCGGGGCAGGGGTGTCGGTCATGCCGCTTCCGCCTTTCTCAGGATGATGCGGCCCTGCCGGCGCTCGCCGCGGGCGTTGAGCACCACGGCCAGGATGATGGCGCTGCCCGAGATCGCCATCTGCCAGAAGGGCGAGATGTTGATGACCGGCAGCGCGTTGGAGATGATGCCGAGGAACAAAGCGCCCAGCACCGCGCCGCCGACCGAGCCGATGCCGCCGGCGATGGAGATGCCGCCGATGACGCAGGCGGCGATGATGTTGAGCTCATAGCCGTTGGCGACCTCGACCGAGGCGATCACGTAGCGCGAGATCCAGAGATAGCCGGCGAGCCCGCCGATCATGCCGGAGATACAGAAGACGATGAATTTCGTGCGGCCGACATCGATGCCGGCATAGACCGATGCGGTCGGGTTGACGCCGATGGCGTAGATCGAGCGGCCGATCGCCGTTCGCGTCATCACCAGGAAGAACAGCGCGATCACTGCGAGCGCGATCCAGGACAGCACCGGCAGGCCGAGAAAGGCGGCGCGCTGGAAGTTGATGAAGGCGGGGCTCATCTGGTCGGCATTGACCCAGGCGCCGCCGGAGACGACGAAGGTAGCGCCGCGATAGATAGTCAGCGTGCCCAGCGTCACCACGATCGAGGGGATGTTCAGCCGCCACACCAGGAAACCGTTGATCGCGCCGAGCATCAACCCGACGAGCAATGCGATGACGATCAGCACGGGGATCGGGATTGCCGGATGCGCGGCGTTCAGCATCGCCACCACCATGCCGGTGAAGCAGAGGTTGGACGCCATCGAGAGATCGATCGAGCGCGTCAGGATCACCACCATCTGCCCAAGCGCCAGGATCATCAGGATCGAGGTGTCGTTGAACACCTGGCGCAGATTGGCGGGGTCGGCGAAGCCGGGGAAGCGCGTCGAGATCAGGCCGATCAGCACGACGATGCCGGCAAGCAGCCAGATTTCACGGTATTTGAGGAAGCTCTTCATGCCGCGATCCCCGCCGCCGATCGAACCAGCGTCTCTGCATCCAGGCCCTTGTTGTCGTAGGTGGCCGCGATACGGCCTTCGCGCATGACCACGACGCGGTCCGACATGCCCAGGATCTCGGGCAGCTCGGACGAAACCATGATCACGGAAAGGCCTTGGGCGACCAACTCGGCCATGAAGCCGTGCACGGCGGCCTTGGAGCCGATGTCGATGCCCTTGGTCGGCTCGTCGAGGATGATCACCTTGGGTGCCGTGGCCAGCCATTTGGCGATGACCACCTTCTGCTGGTTGCCGCCGGAAAGTGTGCCGACGTCCTGGCTGAGCGATGAGGCGCGCAGGTCGAGCCGCTCGGTGTAGGAG
>NZ_RZTO01000047.1:0-14895 GCF_003997225.1 Mesorhizobium sp. M2C.T.Ca.TU.002.02.1.1 | reverse complement strand
GCCCCAGCCCCTGAGCCCGCACCCGCTCCGGCGCCTGCCCCGGCTCCCGCGCCAGCTCCGGCTCCTGCACCCGCGCCGGCCCCCGCTCCGGCACCTGCCCCGGCGCAGTGATCGGGCTACAGCTTGACGACGAACGGCCCGCCGAAAGGCGGGCCGTTCTGTTTGGGGCGCTGTCCCCAGCTTCGGAAAAACGCGTCACACGGGACTGGCCGGCCAGGGGAGCCGATGGCGCAGCTCTTCGACCAGGACCCGCTCATTCTCCGAATAGTCGATCGGAACGGCGACGAGATTGACGCCACCCGCGGCAAAGGCCTGCTCGAGGGCAGGTCTCAACTCGGCGATGGCGCCTACCCTGGTGCCCCTGGCGCCATAGGCTTCGGCATAGCGGACGAAATCGGGATTCCCGAAGGTCATGCCGAAATCGGGAAAATCGTCGACCGCCTGCTTCCAGCGGATCATGCCGTAGGCATGGTCCTCGATGACCAGGACCACGAGATTGAGCTTCAGTCTGACGGCTGTTTCCAGCTCCTGGCTGTTCATCATGAAGCCGCCATCGCCGCAAACCGCCATGACGCGGCGTTCCGGAAAAAGCATCGCCGCCATCATCGCCGACGGCAGGCCGGCGCCCATCGTGGCCAGCGCGTTGTCGAGCAGCAGCGTGTTGGCGACGCGCGTGCGGTAGTTGCGCGCGAACCAGATCTTGTACATGCCGTTGTCGAGCGCCAGGATACCGTCGGCCGGCATCACCGCGCGCACGTCGTGCACGAGGCGCTGCGGGGTGAAGCGGTCCTCGGTGTCGCGCGCCGCGATGCGGCTCAATATTCCCTCGCGCAGCGGCAGCAGTGCCTGCGCATTGGGAATGTTGCCTTCCAGGCGGTCGGCCAACAGCCTGAGCGAGGCGCCGATATCGCCGATCACCTCGGTTTGCGGGAAATAGACCTGTTCGACAGTGGCCGGCTGGTAGCCGACATGAATGACCTTCGGCCCGTCGGCGCCCATGATGAAGGGTGGCTTCTCGACCGTGTCGTGGCCGATCGTGATGATGAGATCCGCCCGCTCGATCGCTTCATGCACGTAGTCGCGCTCGGACAACGCGGCCGTGCCCATATAAAGCTCGGTTCCACCCGGTACCGTGCCCTTGCCCATCTGGGTTGTGAAATAGGGAATGCCGGTCCGCAGAACGAACTGGGCGAGGTCCGAGGTCGAGCGCGGCCGCGAGGCGGCGGCGCCCATCATCGCCAGCGGCCGCTTAGCCTCGATGATCATCTGCGCGGCGCGGTCGAGCGCAAGCGGGCTCGCCAGCGGCAGCTCGACCGGGTGCGGCGGAATCGGCGCCACCGCGTCGCATTCCTCGGCGGCGATGTCCTCGGGCAGCTCCAGATGCACCGGTCCCGGACGCTCCTCGCCGGCCACGCGGAAAGCCTCGCGCACCACGCCCGGAATCATCCTGGGCGAAACGATCTGACGCGAAAGCTTGGTCAGGGGTTTCATCGCCGCCACGACGTCGACGATCTGGAAACGGGCCTGCCTGGACGACCTGACGCCCTTCTGCCCGGTGATCATGACCATGGGCATGGCCCCAAGCAGCGCGTAGGCCGCGCCTGTCGTCAGGTTCAAGGCGCCGGGGCCAAGTGTGGTGATGCAGACGCCGGGCCTGCCGGTGAGCCGGCCGTGGGTAGCGGCCATGAACGCGGCCGCCTGCTCATGGCGGGTCAGGATAAGCTCTATCGAGGATTTGCGAATGGACTCGACGACGTCGAGGTTCTCCTCGCCCGGTATGCCGAAGATACGGTCCACGCCTTCATTCTCGAGGGCGGCAACAAGCAGATCGGAGCCTTTGGACACGAGGTATCTCCTAGTGCGATACGGGCCATACCGAACCCTGACGCGTATCGCCCTTCGGTTCGGGATGATGCTCTATCTCTTTGTTTTTACGCAATTCCGGACGGAAAACCGCTCACACTTTCCTGGAGTTGCTCTAGATATGGATCGGCTTGAAGAACGTGGCCAGCGCCGCTTCCTTCACCGCTTCCGACATCGTCGGATGCGCGTGGCAGGTGCGCGCGAGGTCTTCGGACGAGCCGCCGAATTCCATCAGCACCGCCGCCTCGTGGATCATCTCGCCGGCGCCGAAACCGACGATGTGGACGCCGAGCACGCGGTCGCTGGCCTTGTCGGCCAGAATCTTCACGAAGCCGTCGGTGTGCAGCATGGCGCGCGCTCGGCCATTGGCGCTGAACGGGAATTTTCCGACCTTGTAGTCGATGCCGGCCTTCTTCAGCTCCTCCTCGGTCTTGCCGACCGAGGCGATCTCCGGGCTGGTGTAGACGACACTCGGGATGACGTCGTAGTTCACATGGCCAGCCTGGCCGGCGATCGTCTCGGCCACCGCGACGCCCTCGTCCTCGGCCTTGTGCGCCAGCATGGGGCCGGCAACGACGTCGCCGATGGCATAGATGCCGGGCACGTTGGTCCTGAGATGCCCGTCGGTCTTGACCCTGCCGCGCTCGTCGACCTCGACGCCCGCCTCCTTCAAGCCGAGGCTATCGGCATAGGGACGGCGTCCGGTGGCGACCAGCACCACGTCGGCCTCGATGGTTTCCGCCGCGCCGCCCTTGACCGGCTCGAAGGTGACGGTGGCGCCCTTCTTGGCCTTGGCGACGCCGGTGACCTTGGCGCCGAGCTTGAACTCGAAGCCCTGCTTGGAGAGGAGCCGCTGGAACTGCTTCGACACCTCGCCGTCCATGCCGCCGAGGATATTGTCGAGGAACTCGACAACCGTGACCTTGGCGCCGAGCCTGGCCCACACCGAGCCAAGCTCCAGCCCGATGACGCCGCCGCCGACCACCACGAGGGTGGCGGGCACCTTGGCCAGCGACAGCGCGCCGGTGGAGGAGACGATCACCTTCTCGTCGAAATCGACCTTGACGCCCGGAATGCCGGCGACATCCGAGCCGGTGGCGATCACGATGTTCTTCGTCTCGATCTCCTCGACCTTGCCGTCCTCGCCGGTCACCGAAACCTTGCCGGCGCCGACCACCTTGCCGGTGCCGCGGAAGGAATCGATCTTGTTCTTCTTGAACAGGAAGGCGACGCCGTTGACGTTGGAGGCGACCGTCGTGTCCTTATGCGCCATCATCTTCTTCAGATTGAGCTTCGGCGCCGGCAACTCGATGCCCAGCGTATCGAAAGCGTGGCCGGCTTCCGCGAACATCTCGGAGGCGTGGAGCAGCGCCTTCGACGGGATGCAGCCGATGTTGAGGCAGGTGCCGCCGAAGGTGGCGTTCTTCTCGACCACCGCCGTCTTCAGGCCGAGCTGCGCCGCCTTGATGGCGCAGACATAGCCGCCCGGCCCCGATCCGATGATAACCACGTCATAAGCCATAATATAGAATCCTTTTTATCCAGCCTTCAGCGGCCGCCGCTCACATTCAGGATCGTGCCCGTTATATAGGAGGCCGCGCCCGACAGAAGATAGAGAACCGCGCTCGCGACTTCATCCGCCGTGCCTGCCCGTTTCATCGGCAGCGCGTCCTGCAACCGCGCCACCCGGTCGGGCTGGCCGCCCGACGCATGGATTTCGGTGTCCGTGATGCCGGGACTGACCGCGTTGACGCGGATGCTCTCCAACGCGACTTCGCGCGCGAGCCCGATGGTCATGCTGTCGATCGCGCCCTTGGAGGCGGCATAGTCGACAAATTCGCCGGGCGAGCCGAGCCTGGCGGACGCCGAGGACAGGTTGACGATGGCGCCACCCTTGCCGCCGTGACGGGTCGACATGCGCTTCACCGCTTCGCGGGCGCAGAGGAACGAGCCGACGACATTGATGCGCATCATGCGCTCGACCCGCTCGACGCTCATCTCGTCGACCCGCGCCTTGACGTCGACGATGCCGGCATTGTTGACGAAGGCGTCGAGCCGGCCGAAGGCCCGGTCGACGGCTTCGAACATCGCAATCACATCGGCCTCGCTGCCGACATCGCCCTTGACCGCGAAGGCATCGCCGCCTGTGGCCTTGAGCTCGGCGACCAGCGCATCGGCGGCCGCCTGGTTGGAGACGTAGTTGACCACAACGCGGTAACCGGCCCGGTTCGCCTGCCGGCAGATGGCGGCGCCGATGCCGCGGCTGCCGCCGGTGACCAGCAGTATCTTGTTGTCCGCGCTCATTCCTGGCAGCCTTTCAGCACGAAGATGTCCCATGGCACTTTGGAGAAGCCGGCGGGACCATAGGCGGCCGACATTTCGAGTGACGGCCCGAGATCGGGGAAGATCAGGCTTTTCGGCGCGTCGGCGCCTTCGGCTGGCAGCAGGCCGACACCGCCTTTCTCGTCGGCGCTGTAGATGACGCCTTCCCAGACCGTGCAGGCGGCAAGCTCATCGCCGGTGACGTCGCCGGTCGGGCATTTGTACATCAGCGAGCCATGCGGCCGCGCCGCCGATCCCTCGGTCCACATCGCGATGCCGTCGAGCACGACATTGTTGTCGAGGATCATGCGGAAGGCGTTGGTGATCGTCGCCGAGGGGCCGGCCGGCGTGAAGTCGATCTCGGCGCCGCTCTGCGCCTCGCCATAGACCGCAAGCTGGATCGGGCAGGCGGCCTGAGCATTGGAATTCGCCGCCGCGAGCGCCAGCGATCCGGCCATCAATCCAATCACGGGCGAGACGGCTGTCGTCATCACTTGGCCTGGTCGTCTTCGCGGCCGTCGGCGTTTTCGAGCACGCCGAAATCGGTCATCAGGACCACCGGCTCGCCCGCTGCGTCCAGCCCCCAGAAGGACGGGTAGAATCCGTCGCCCCAGCCACTCCAGAACATCGCGATGTTGACCGGATTGCCGGCGGCCGGATGGTGCATGACGAACCGGTCCTGGTTCGGCGCGAACTCGGCCGCCAGCACATCGTCATAATAGTTCTGTTCGGGCTTGAGCTTGTCCTGCGCGGCCGACATCAGGGCCATCGCCGCCTTGTCCATGAACGAGCCGAGGCCGGCATCGACGGGATAGCCGAAGATCTCGTCGCCGTTCAGCGTCGAGACGTCCTGCCCCGGCAGGACGGCGAGTTCCCAGCGCGCCGGTACGCCGGGACGGAAGCGAAGGAACGCCGCGGCGACCCGGCCCTGCGCCTCCAACAGCGTGACCGGATAGTGCCCGGGCTTGACCTTGCGGGCGAGCGCCGGCCAGTCGTCCGTCGTGATCAGAGGGTCGCAGGCGATGATCTCGCCGGTCGGGAGTTCGAGCTCGCCGATCGGTGTGACGGTGATCTTGCGCTCCGCCAGTTGCGCGTCGGAGAGCGCGAAGACGCCGAAATTGCTGCTGGCCGTCGCCGGATCCCAATCGGCGGCGATTGCCGGCGAGGGAACGGCGGCGGAGAGGCCAAGCATGACGATGCTGCGCCGGAAAATTCGCCGCAGGCTATGGCCGAGCTTGAACCCGAACCGCTCCGGCCAGCCGCTCATTGCGGATCCGATCCGATCACAGATCGAGCACCAGCCGCTCGGGATCCTCCAGGCTTTCCTTGACGCGCACGAGGAAGGTCACCGCTTCCTTGCCGTCGACGATGCGGTGGTCGTAGCTGAGCGCCAGATACATCATCGGCCGGATAACGATCTGGCCGCCGACCACCACGGGCCGGTCCTGGATCTTGTGCATGCCGAGAATGCCGGACTGCGGCGCATTAAGGATCGGCGTCGACATCAGCGATCCGTAAACGCCACCGTTGGAAATCGTGAACGTGCCGCCCTGCATGTCCGCCACCGAAAGCTTGCCGTCGCGCGCGGCGAGACCCAGCCGGCCGATCTCCTTCTCGATCTCGGCGATGGACATCTGGTCGGCGTCGCGCACCACCGGCACCACCAGGCCCTTGTCCGTGCCGACGGCGACGCCGACATGGGCGAAATTCTTGTAGATGATATCGGTGCCGTCGATCTCGGCATTGACCGCCGGAATCTCCTTCAGCGCATGCGTCACCGCCTTGGTGAAGAAGCCCATGAAGCCGAGCTTCACACCGTGCTTCTTCTCGAACACGTCCTTGTATTTGGACCTGAGCGCCATCACCGCGCTCATATCCACCTCGTTGAAGGTGGTGAGCATGGCGGCGGTCGACTGGGCCTCCTTCAAGCGGCGGGCGATGGTCTGGCGCAGCTTGGTCATGCGCACGCGCTCCTCGCGCGGCGCATCCTCGGCCGGGGACGGCGCGCGGGCAACGACCGGCGCCGGAGCCGCCTTCGGCGTCTCGGCCGGCTGCGAGGGCGCGCCCCTGGCGATGGCGTCGAGCACATCGCCCTTCAGCACCTGGCCGCGCTTGCCGGAACCGGACAGCTGGTCGACCGAAAGATTGTTTTCGGCGATCAGCTTGGCTGCCGCCGGGGCCGGCGGCATGGTGCGCGGCTCGATCGAGCCGGCGTCGCCGGCGACCTTGGCGGTCTCGGCCGCGGCTTGCTTGGTGGTGGACGCGGCGTCCGGGCTCGAGGCCTGCGCCACCGCCTGCGGCTTGGTGGCGGGAGCGGCGGCCGCGCCGCCCGCCGAAATCGAGCCGAGCAACGCGCCGACATTGACCGTCTCGCCTTCCTTGACGGTGATTTCGGCCAGCGTTCCGGCGCCCGCGGCGGGCACTTCCACCGTCACCTTGTCGGTTTCGAGCTCGACCAGCGGCTCGTCGGCGGCGATCGCGTCGCCGACCTTCTTGAACCACTTGCCGACGGTCGCCTCGGTGACGGATTCGCCGAGAGTGGGGACGCGGATTTCGGTAGCCATGTGCCTGTCCGTTGTCTTCTTGAGGTCTGTTTCGTCCGGTTATTCGCCGAGAGCGTCGTCGAGCAGCGCGGCGAGCTGGCTGAGATGCTTCGACATCAACCCCGTCGCCGGCGAGGCCGAGGCCGGCCGTCCGGTGTAGCGCACCCGCTGATGCTTGGCGTCGATATGCGCCAGCACCCATTCGAGATAGGGATCGATGAACGACCAGGCGCCCATGTTCTTGGGCTCTTCCTGGCACCACACCATCTCGGCGTTGCGGAAACGCGACAGCTCGGTGATCAGCGCCTTGGCCGGGAACGGATAGAGCTGTTCGACGCGCAGCAGGTAGATGTCGTTGATGCCGCGCTTCTCGCGCTCCTCGTAGAGGTCGTAATAGACCTTGCCCGAGCACAGCACGACGCGGCGGATCTTGGAGTCCTTCACCAGCTTGATCGGCTGGTTGGCCAAGAGCTGCGCGTCGTCCCACAAAAGCCGGTGGAACGAGCTTTCGCCCGACATCTCCGACAGCGTCGACACCGCGCGCTTGTGGCGCAGCAGCGACTTCGGCGTCATCAGGATCAGCGGCTTGCGGAAGTCGCGCTTCAGTTGCCGGCGCAGGATATGGAAGTAGTTGGCCGGCGTGGTGACGTTGGCGACCTGCATGTTGTCTTCCGCGCAAAGCTGCAGGAAGCGCTCCAGGCGCGCCGACGAGTGCTCCGGCCCCTGGCCCTCATAGCCATGCGGCAGCAGGCAGACCAGGCCGGACATTCTGAGCCACTTGCGCTCGCCCGACGAGATGAACTGGTCGAACACCACCTGGGCGCCGTTGGCGAAGTCGCCGAACTGCGCCTCCCAGAGCGTCAGCGCCTTGGGCTCGGCAAGGCTGTAGCCATATTCGAAGCCGAGCACCGCCTCTTCCGACAGCATCGAGTTGATGACCTCGTAGCCGGCCTGCGCCGCCGACAGATTGTTGAGCGGGATGTAGCGGGTCTCGTCGCGCTGGTCGTAGAGCACCGAATGGCGCTGCGAGAAGGTGCCGCGTTCCGAATCCTGGCCGGAAAGCCGGATCGGGTTGCCGTCGAGCAGGATGGCGCCGAAGGCCAACGCCTCGGCCGTCGACCAGTCGATGCCTTCGCCCGATTCGATCGCCTGGCGGCGGTTTTCGAGGAAGCGCAGGATGGTCTTGTGCGCCTCGAAATCCTTCGGCACGTCGGTCAGCTTCTTGCCGATCTCCTTCAGCGTGCGCACCGGCACGGCGGTCTTGCCGCGGCGCTGTTCGTCCTGGTTGTCGGCGCTGCGCAGGCCCGACCAGGCGCCGTCCAGCCAGTCGGCCTTGTTCGGCTTGTAGGACTGACCGACTTCAAATTCGGCCTCGAGATGCGCGCGCCAGTCGGCCCGCATCTTGTCGACCTCGGCCTGGGTGACGTGGCCCTCGGCGATCAGCCGGTCGGCATAGATCTGCACCGTCGTCTTATGGGTGCGGATGTTGCGGTACATGATCGGCTGGGTGAAGGCCGGCTCGTCGCCCTCATTGTGGCCGAAGCGGCGGTAGCAGAACATGTCCACCACCACCGGCTTGTGGAACTTCATGCGGAACTCGGTCGCCACCTTGGCGGCATGCACCACCGCTTCCGGGTCATCGCCGTTGACGTGGAAGATCGGCGCCTCGATCATCTTGGCGACATCCGAGGGATAAGGCGACGAGCGCGAGAAGCGCGGATTGGTGGTGAAGCCGATCTGGTTGTTGATGATGAAATGCAGCGTGCCGGCGACGCGATGGCCGCGCAGGCCGGACAGCCCGAACATCTCCGCGATCACGCCCTGGCCGGCGAACGCCGCGTCGCCGTGGAGCAGGAGCGGCATCACCTTGGCGCGTTCCGACAGCGGAACGATCTCGCCGCGCTCGCGGCCGGCGAGCTGGTCCTGCTTGGCGCGCGCCTTGCCCATCACCACGGGGTCGACGATTTCCAGGTGCGAGGGGTTGGCCGTCAGCGACAGATGCACCTTGTTGCCGTCGAACTCGCGGTCCGACGAGGCGCCGAGATGGTACTTCACGTCGCCCGAGCCCTCGACGTCGTCGGGCGCGGCCGAGCCGCCCTTGAACTCGTGGAAGATGGCGCGGTGCGGCTTGGCCATCACCTGGGAAAGCACGTTGAGGCGGCCGCGATGGGCCATGCCGAGCACGACCTCCTTCAGGCCGAGCTGACCGCCGCGCTTGACGATCTGCTCCAGCGCCGGGATCAGCGCTTCGCCGCCGTCGAGGCCGAAGCGCTTGGTGCCCTTGTACTTGACGTCGATATATTGCTCGAAACCCTCGGCCTCGATCAGCTTCGACAGGATCGCCTTCTTGCCGGTGGCGGTGAAGGTGATCTCCTTGTCGGCGCCTTCGATGCGCGCCTGGATCCAGGCCTTCTCTTCCGGGTCGGAGATATGCATGAATTCGACGCCGAGCGTCGAGCAATAGGTGCGGGTCAGGATGTCCAGCATCTGCCGCACGGTGCCGAATTCGAGGCCGAGCACATTGTCGAGGAAGATCGGCCGGTCGTAATCGGCTTCGGTGAAACCGTAATTCTCCGGCGACAGCTCGTTATAGTCCTCGAGCGGCTTGGCGATGCCGAGCGGATCGAGATCGGCGTGCAGATGGCCGCGCATGCGGTAGGCGCGGATCATCATGATGGCGCGCACGGAATCGCGCGTCGCCTGGTGCACGTCGGCGTCGGAAAGCGCCGCGCCGTTGACGACCGCCTTTTCCTTGACCTTCTTTTCGATCGCCTTTTCGACCAGGCCCCAATTGCCGTCGAGCGCCGAGACCAGCTCGCCATTGGCCGTGAGCGGCCAGGAGGGCTTGGCCCAGGAGGCACCCTTGGCGTTCTTGCGGACGTCGCCCGCGTCGTCCTTCAGCGCGGCGAAGAAATCCTGCCACTCCGGGTCGACCGAGGCCGGATTATCCTCATAGGCGGCGTAGAGCGCGTCGATGTAATCGGCATTGCCGCCATAAAGGAATGAGGTGAGCGAGAATTGGTCGTTGGCCTGATCTTGTCTTGCCATTTTCGTCTGCGGAGCCTGGCTCCGTCTCCTTTTCAGAGCGAATAGGGATTAGCGAATAGCGAGTAGGGGAGCCCCCCAGGGTCGCTGCGTTACTTTTTCCCTACTCGCTATTCACTATTCGCTACTCACTTAACCCTTGATCGCCTCGACCAGCGTCGTGCCGAGCCTGGCCGGCGACGGCGAGACCTTGATGCCGGCCGATTCCATCGCCGCGATCTTGTCTTCCGCGCCGCCCTTGCCGCCCGAGATCACCGCGCCCGCATGGCCCATGGTGCGGCCGGCCGGCGCCGTGCGCCCGGCGATGAAGCCCGCCATCGGTTTCTTGCGGCCGCGCTTGGCTTCGTCCTTGAGGAACTGCGCGGCGTCTTCCTCGGCCGAGCCGCCGATCTCGCCGATCATGATGATCGACTTGGTCTCGTCGTCGGCGAGGAACATCTCCAGCACATCGATGAATTCGGTGCCCTTGACCGGGTCGCCGCCGATGCCGACCGCCGTGGTCTGGCCGAGGCCGACATTGGTGGTCTGGAAGACTGCCTCATAGGTAAGTGTTCCCGAGCGCGAAACAACGCCCACCGAGCCCTTGCGGAAGATGTTGCCGGGCATGATGCCGATCTTGCATTCGTCGGGCGTCAGCACGCCCGGGCAGTTCGGGCCGATGAGCCGTGAGGTCGAGCGGTCGAGCCGCGCCTTGACTTTGACCATGTCCATCACCGGGATGCCTTCGGTGATGCAGACGATCAGCGGGATCTCGGCCTCGATCGCCTCGAGGATGGCCTCGCCGGCGCCTGCCGGCGGGACGTAGATGACCGAGGCGTTGGCGCCGGTCTTTGCCTTGCCTTCGGCCACGGTGGCGAAGATCGGCAGGGTCTCGCCCTTCGAACCGGTCCAGGTCTCGCCGCCCTTCTTGGGATGGATGCCGCCCACCATCTTGGTGCCGTGATAGGCCAGCGCCTGCTCGGTGTGGAAGGTGCCGGTCTTGCCGGTCAGACCCTGCACCAGCACCTTGGTATTCTTGTCGACGAGAATGGACATGGGTGAGAACGCCTCTGACTTCAGCGATTAGAGAAAAGGATTGACGGCCCGGACCGAGCCATAGACCTGGTTGTGGTTGAGATCTTCGGTGTAGAAAACCGGGGCGCCGAGATATTCCGCCGCTCCGAGCAGCGCAGCGTCGTAGTAGTGAATGCCGTAGCGCCGCGCGAGGTCCAATCCCGAGCGAACATAGCTTTCATCGACAGGCACCAACGGGCAGGTTCCAAGGAGGACGAGCCATTGGTCGAGCAGGTCGTCCCCCAAGAGGGATTTCCCGCGGGCCACCGCGGTGAATTCGGCCAATGTCTGCCCTGACACGCCAAAGACAGTGTTCGATACCAGGTCTGCTGCGATCGGCGCGCGGCGTGGATCACGATTCTTCTCCGAAGCCGCGTAGATCAGGACGTTCGTGTCGAGAAAGCAGTCGATCTTCCCGGTCGGCATAGGCGTCCCTTCGATCCCACTTATAAGGGGTGTCGGCGCTGTCGCTCCGTTTCGCTGCCTCGTCCATAAGTCGCTTCATTCCCGCCTTGGCCCAGGCAATTCGGTCTTCCTGCTCGACTTCATGCGCAAGCAGTGAACGAATGAGGGCGTTGAGCGTCGTCTTGCGACGTTCGGCAAGGCCTCGCGCCTGTTCAAGCAGAATTTCGTCCATGGCCAGGGTGACGTTTTTCATTGTCCGTCTCCACATAAATACACAGCCATAATATGTGTGATTATGTGTAATCCTTCAACCGCCCTGACCGCCGTCTCCATCGCTCAGCCTTCCTTCATCTCGGAAGGCGAAACGCGCCGATAGACGCCGCGCACCATGTCTAGCCAGTCATCACCGCCAACCGGCTGGAATTGCAGCCGCATGCGATAGGTGTCGCCGCCGTCGAAATCGTAGGTCACGCGCGCGGCCCCGCGCGGCGATGAGCGCAGCAGCGAAAGCGTGTTGCCGTCCCACACGCCAGTTGCGGGCGAGGCCGGCACGAATCCCATCGAGTCGAACTGGTGCATGGTGGCCAAGCCGTTCGGTTGGTCGAAGCCGAACACATTGTGCGAACCGAACGAGATCGTGCCATCGCGGCGCTGGCGATAGCGCTGCACCACGAACAGGCCGCCGAACTCAGCCTCCGCCAGCACTTCCGAAGTCGCCGTGCCGGCATCGGTCCACTGCGTCGCCGCCACCTCTTCCTCGCCGCGCCATGCGCCGACCAGCGCCTGCAGGCGTTGGTGAGCAGCCGAGAGGGAGGAGAAGGGCGCCGCGTTCATGGCTCAGAGCCGCTTCAGATCGGTGACGGTGTGGTCGCTCTTCGCATTGCCGGTATTGAGCGTCGTCGCCGGCTCGAACATCAGCACCACCGGCTCCTTCGTCAGCGACCGCGGCCGGTGCTCGACGCCGCGCGGCACGACGATGAAGTCGCCCTCGCCGAGCTCGACCGACCCGTCGCGGAAATCGATGGCGATCCTGCCGCGCAGCACCAGGAAAGCCTCGTCCTCATGGTCATGCGCGTGCCAGTCGAAGACCTCGCCGAACTTGGCGACCTTGGCTTGGGCATCGTTGACGTCGCCGGCGATATGCGGATCGAAGACCTTGGCGATCTTTTGATCCGCAGCCTCGACCAGGTTTATCTTGCGCGGAGGCATCCGCTCAGCCCTTCACCGCCTTGACGATCTTCTTGGCCGCGTCGTCGAGGTCGTCGGCCGAGACGACGTTGAGGCCGCTGTCGTTGATGATCTTCTTGCCGAGCTCGGCATTGGTGCCTTCGAGGCGCACCACCAGCGGCACCTTCAGCCCGACTTCCTTGACCGCGGCGATCACACCCTCGGCGATGACGTCGCACTTCATGATGCCGCCGAAGATGTTGATCAGGATGCCCTCGACCGCCGGGTCCTTGGTAATGATCTTGAACGCCGCCGTGACCTTTTCCTTGGAGGCGCCGCCGCCGACGTCGAGGAAGTTAGCCGGCTCAGCACCATAGAGCTTGATGATGTCCATCGTCGCCATGGCAAGGCCGGCGCCGTTGACCATGCAGCCGATATTGCCGTCGAGCGCGACATAGGCGAGGTCGTATTTCGACGCCTCGATCTCCTTCTCGTCCTCTTCGGTGGTGTCGCGCAATTCCATCACGTCCGGATGGCGGAACAGCGCGTTGTTGTCGAACGACACTTTCGCGTCGAGCACGCGCAGATGGCCGTCCTTCATGACGATCAGCGGGTTGACCTCGAGCAGGCTCATGTCTTTCTCGACGAAGGCTTTGTAGAGCGTCGGGAAGAGCGAGGCGCCGTCCTTGGCCGCATCGCCGTCGAGCTTCAGCGCGGCGTTGAGCGTCTTCACGTCGTCCGCCGTCACGCCCTTTTCCGGATCGATGGCGACGGTGACGATCTTTTCCGGCGTGTCATGCGCGACCGTCTCGATGTCCATGCCGCCCTCGGTGGAAACGACGAAGGCGATGCGGCCGACCGAGCGGTCGACCAGGATCGACAGATAGAGCTCGCGGGCGATGTCGGCGCCGTCCTCGATATAGAGGCGGTTGACCTGCTTGCCGGCTGGGCCCGTCTGCTTGGTCACCAGCGTATGGCCGAGCATCTCGTTGGCGTTGGCGACGACTTCCGCCGCCGACTTCGCCAGCCGCACGCCGCCCTTGGCGTCGGGGCCGAGCTCCTTGAACTTGCCCTTGCCGCGGCCGCCGGCATGGATCTGGCTCTTCACCACATAGAGCGGGCCGGGCAGCGCTGCTGCCGCGGCTTCCGCCTCGCCGGCCTTGAACACCGGAACGCCGCTTGCGACCGGCGCCCCGAACGTCTTCAGCAGCGCCTTGGCCTGATACTCGTGGATGTTCATGCGCTTGGTCTCCGGGGAGGATGATTACTTGCCGGCCAGATGCGGGGCGATCTTGGTGCAGGCCTCGGTCAGGCCCTGGACGGCCGCGACCGAGCTGTCGAACATCTTCTGCTCGGCCTTGGACAGATCAATCTCGATGACGCGCTCGACGCCACCGGCGCCGATCACCACCGGGACGCCGACATAGGTGTTCTTCACGCCATACTGGCCCGACAGGTGCGCCGCGCAAGGCAGCACGCGCTTCTTGTCCTTGAGGTAGGATTCCGCCATGGCGATCGCCGAGGCCGCCGGCGCGTAGTAGGCCGAGCCGGTCTTGAGCAGGCCGACGATCTCGGCGCCGCCGTCGCGGGTGCGCTGCACGATCTGGTCGAGCTTCTCCTTCGAGGTCCAGCCCATCTTGACGAGGTCGGGAAGCGGGATGCCCGACACCGTCGAATAGCGGATCATCGGCACCATCGAGTCGCCGTGGCCGCCGAGCACGAAAGCGGTGACGTCCTCGACCGAGACCTTGAATTCCTCGGCCAGGAAGTAGCGGAAACGCGCGCTGTCGAGCACGCCGGCCATGCCGACGACATGGCTGGTCGGCAGGCCGGAGAACTTCTGCAGCGCCCAGACCATGGCGTCGAGCGGGTTGGTGATGCAGACGACGAAGGCCTTCGGCGCGTATTTCTTCAGGCCGGCGCCGACCTGTTCCATGACCTTGAGGTTGATGCCGAGAAGGTCGTCGCGGCTCATGCCGGGCTTGCGCGGCACGCCGGCGGTGACGATGCACACATCCGCGCCCTCGATGCCGGCATAGTCGTTGACGCCGGTCAGCCGGGAATCGAAACCGTCGACCGGCGATGACTGCGCGATGTCGAGGCCCTTGCCCTGCGGAATGCCCTCGGCGATATCGAACAGCACCACGTCGCCGAGATCCTTGAGGCCGACCATATGGGCGAGCGTGCCGCCGATCATGCCCGAGCCGATGAGCGCTATCTTGTTGCGTGCCATGTGAGGATGTTTTCCCTTTGTCTGTGACGAGGTCGTGACGGGGCCGGGAGGCCGAAAAGGATGCGGGAAGCCGCGAGATTTGGCCGCACCGAATAGCGCTGGCCAAAGAAAAATTCAAACGATTATTTTGACCCTAGTATTTTCAATCGGTTAGATGCTTTGGGAATTACGTAAACGTCAAAACTCTTAAGCCGACCGGGGAGAATTTACACAATGAACGTTGAAATCAGAAGGCTTCATCCGGGTGATGACGCTGTTGTGATG
>NZ_RZTO01000479.1:0-4810 GCF_003997225.1 Mesorhizobium sp. M2C.T.Ca.TU.002.02.1.1 | reverse complement strand
GCCGCTGCGCGGTGCCTTCGCGCACCATGGCCAGCGCATTGCGGACCCGGCGCAAGGGCTGGAGACCCAAGAGGATGGCGATGGCGTTGATGGCGATCATGCCGACGCCGAACAGCGAGAGATAGGTGAGAAGGCGGCGCTGGAAGCTGGCGATCTCCTGTTCCAGTTCGCTGTGGTTGCCCATGACGCGGAAACGCGCGGCGCGGTTCTTGGCGTCCAGCACGAACTCGCTCTCGAACACTTCGAGCTGCTCGCCCTTGATGCCCTCCATCGAGTAGCTGCGCTGGAAGTTCGCGTTGAATGGGACTTCCGCGACGCTCGGCGACAGGAGCGAAGTCGTCATCGAGGAGGAATGGATTTCGCCATGCACGCCTTCGGAGGCGGGCTCCACCGACCAGTACCAGCCGGAATTTGGCTCGGAAAAGCGCAGGTCGCCAAGGTCGGGCGAGCCGGTCAGCGCGCCGTTGTCGGAAATGCCGACGGAGCCGATCAGGTTGAACAGATGCGCCGAAAGGAGGCTGTCGAAGCCGCGCTCGCTGGCCTGGCGGTAAAGCGTGGTGATGAGGGTGAAGATGACGACCAGCGTCAGAATCGCCCAGATGGTCGAAAAGGCGATGACGCGAAAGGTCAGCGAGCGCGGCCAGAGCCGCAGCCTTGAAAGCCACGTTCTCATCGTCGGCTTCAGCGGTTCCGCGTCACGCCTCCGGCTCACGCATGCGATAGCCCATGCCACGCACGGTTTCGATCATGTCGATACCCATCTTCTTGCGAAGCCTGCCGACAAACACTTCGATGGTGTTGGAATCGCGGTCGAAATCCTGGTCGTAGAGATGCTCGACCAGCTCGGTGCGCGACACCACCTCGCCCATATGGTGCATCAGATAGGCGAGAAGCCGGAATTCGTGCGAGGTCAGTTTGAGCGGCACGCCGTTTACGTCGGCCTTGGAGGCCTTGGTGTCCAGCCGCAGCGGCCCACAGGTGAGCTCGGACGACGCGTGACCCGCCGCGCGGCGGATCAGCGCCCGCACCCGGGCCAGCACCTCCTCGATATGGAAGGGCTTTGTCACATAGTCGTCGGCGCCGGCGTCGATGCCGGCGACCTTATCGCTCCAGCGGTCGCGCGCGGTGAGGATCAGCACCGGCATCTTGCGGCCGCCGCGGCGCCAACGCTCGACAACGCTGATGCCATCCATCTGCGGCAGGCCGATGTCGAGGACCACGGCATCGTAAGGCTCGGTGTCGCCGAGAAAGTGCCCCTCCTCGCCGTCATAGGCACGGTCGACCACATAGCCGGCATCGACCAGCGCCTCGGCCAGTTGCCGGTTGAGATCCTTGTCATCCTCGACGACGAGCACGCGCATGGGTTGAAGCCTGTTGTTGGGTAGACGTATAGGCCGATTCCGCCAGCCAGGGAAACGAGAGGGTCAGCCCATCGGGACGACGATTTCCGAGCGGCGCGGACGCTGTCCATCCTTGCCGGGAACGAGCACGACGATGACGCAGACCTGCTGGCCGCCGCGCGTCGCCTGCGAGGCCTTGGCCAGCGTGCCGCCATTCTGCGCGGCGACCTGCTGGCCGATGGCGTAGCAATCGCCGGCGGCAAGCACGACCGGCTGATCGACCGACGGGTCGATAACCGGCATCGCCGTCGTCTGCGACGCAAAGAGGCCGGCTGCGGCAAGCGCCAGCACTGCTTTGCGGAGGTGGAAGCCGAGATTTTTCATGATCACGGTTCTACCGCATATGGGCTGAACGTGAAATGAACGGTGAACGATCGAAAATTCATGCCCGCCATTCCCCCCGCGCGCCGATGCCAAGGCTTCCTCAGGCCCGGCTTCGAATTCATAGCCGGAAAAACAGTCGATCGGCTACGCTTTTCGGGTGCGGATTCTCCATCCAGCGCTAGCTAGTGCAGGTACGCCGGACGATCATAGGAGCATGCGATGACGCGCGACGATATTGCCGATCTCTACCAGGGCTACATCACCTGCCTGAACGAGCAGGATTGGGACAATCTCGGTCGCTTCGTCGGCGAGGAGGTACAGTACAATGGCGAGACGATCGGGCTTTCGGGCTACCGCCGCATGCTGGAAGGCGATTTCGAGGCCATTCCAGACCTTCGCTTCAACATCGAGCTTCTGATTTCGGAGCCGCCGCGCGTGGCGGCTCGTCTGCATTTCGACTGCCATCCCAAGGGCGTGCTGTTCGGCCTGCCGGTCAACGGCAGGCGCGTTTCCTTCGCCGAAAACGTCTTCTACGAGTTCCACGGCAGCCGCATAAGAGAGGTGTGGTCGGTCATCGACAAGGCCGCCATCCAGGCGCAGCTTTAGATCAGGATGACGTTTCGTTGAATCGTCACCCTGATCCAACTCCTTGTTGAAGCATGATCTTTTCCGAAAACCGGTTCCCACTTCTTGCTGCGCTGACCTTCGGTTCGGGATCATGCTTGAGCCAGCCGCTCAGACGGCTTCCTGCGTCAAAGCGCGGAAGCGCAGCAATCCGTGATGGACCGCAAGGTCCTCGTCATAACGCGCCTCGGCGAATTCCAGCGACAGCCGCGTCTGGCCGCGCGGGCCGATGGACAGTGCCGCGCCATCGAGGCGCGCCTTGATGCTGTCCATGATGAGGCGCGTCTCGGCCTCGCCCTGCGCTTTCGACCAGACATGCAAGGTGATCAACTGGTCACCATTGTTGTCAGCTCCAGTGTCCAGGTCGAAGGCGCTGGTGCGCCCATAGGTCACGTGTGGAAAAGCCGCCTTGTCGTTCGCCTGCTCGAGCAGGCCGGCGCCGCCGAGCAGCGCCGATAGCGACGCATCGGTCTTCAGCCTCAGGAACAAGGCCTGCATCAAATCGCCAGGCGCCGTCATCTACCGTCCATCACCAACACATGTCTCCGCGCCGCGGCCCGACAACGTAGCCGCGCTCGCGATCCGAAGCCAGATCGCGAATCGTTTTGACTATAACGTGAATGGCGAAGGTCTCGAATTTATTACGTTTTCGTCAAATCAGGAGACCGGAGCTGCGCCGCCTTCCTCGGTGCGCTTTGCAATGAACTCGTCGAGCATGCCGGCGGTGGCGGCAGCGGAGGCCGGCGGCTGGAAGTCGGCGAGAATCCGCTTCCAGATGCCGGTCGCGCGCTCTGTCGCCGTCTTGCCGCCGGCCTGCGTCCAGTTGCCGAAATTCGACCAGTCGGCCACCAGTGGCTCATAGAAGGCGGTGCGGTAGCGCGTCATGGTATGCGCCGCCGAGAAGAAATGGCCGCCGGGCTGCACCTCGGCGATGGCCTCGAAGCCGATCGCATCCTCGTCGCCCGGGGTTTTCGCGCAAAGCTCGGCGACCGTCTGCAGCGCCTCGATGTCGGTGATCAGCTTCTCGAAGGAAACGCTCAGGCCGCCTTCCAGCCAACCGGCGGCATGGATGCAGACGGTGGCGCCGGCCAGCACGGAGCCCCACAGCGCGAACTGCGTCTCGTGCGCCGCCTGCGCGTCGGAGATATTGGCGGCGCTGCCACCGCCGGAGCGCCATGGCAGGCCGGTGAACCGCGCAAGCTGGCCCGCGCCGAGCGTGGCCTTGACATGCTCCGGCGTGCCGAAGGCCGGCGCGCCGGACTTCATGTCGACATTGGAGGAGAAGGAGCCATAGACCACCGGCGCGCCGGGGCGCACGATCTGGGCTAGCGTCAGGCCGGCCAGCGCCTCGGCATGCTGCAGCGTCAAGGCGCCGGCGACCGTGATCGGCGCCATGGCGCCCGCCAGGCAGAAGGGCGTGATGATCGATATCTGGCCAGCGCGGGCGAAGTCGATGATGCCCTGCGCCATCGGGATGTCGAGCTGGCGCGGCGAGTTGGTGTTGATGACCGTATAGCTATGGGCGGCGCTCACGAACTCGTCCTCGGACAGGCCGCGCGCCAACCGGATCATCTCGAAACTGTCCTCGACCTGCGGCGTGCCGCGGGCAAAGACGAAAGGCACCTTGTCGGACAGCGTCAGTTGCGCACGGCCGGTGGCATAGTGGCGAAAGCGCGTGTCGACGTCCTGCGGCTCGACGCATGGGCCGAGCATATGCAGCACGTCGAAATGCTGCACGAGCCGGATGAAATCCTCGAAGGCCTGAAGCGTGCCCGGTCGCCGGCCTCGCTCGAGATCGGTGACGTTGGGCGCGCCGCAGCCGGCAAGGAACGTCATCGTGCCGAGCTCGAGATCGAGATCGCGGGAACGGTCGCCGGCCCGCGCCGGGATCGAGCGCGGCGCCGAGGCAAGTGCTGCCGTCACGATATCGCGGCCGATCCTGACCATCTGGCTGTCCTCGTCGACCAGCGCGCCGGCCTGGGCGAAGATGGCGCGCGCCTCGGGCAGCAGCACCTTGATGCCAAGCTCCTCCAGCACACGCAGCGCCGTATCGTGGATGGCGGCGACCTGGTCGTCGGAAAAGACGCGCTGCGGCGCGAACGAGTTCTTCAGCGAATGGTAATTCGGGCGGCGGCTCGATTCGCTGCCGGCCTCGCCGGTGCGTCCGCGGCGGCGTTCGCGCCTCAGGTCGCGTGCGGCCTCCTCAACCATGACCGTTCCTCCTCATTGCCGCATCGCCTTGCCTTCAGCGTCGTAGGGCGAGGCCGCGATGACACGCGCCGGCCGTTCGACCCCGACAATGTGTACGGAAAGTTCCGTCCCCTCCCCGGCGAAACCGTCATCGAGCAACGCCAGGGCGACGCTCTTGCCGAGGGAATAGCCATAGCCGCCGGAGGTGACGAAGCCGACGCGCCGGCCCTTGGACCAGACTGGCTCGAAGCCGCTGGCATCGGCGTCGGCAG